>CAZZGS010000894.1:547-2381 GCA_964653845.1 uncultured Bryobacter sp. | reverse complement strand
AAACGACAGAGCCGCCGCTAGGCATGTTCTTGACGCCGGCGCGGAGGGCGATGAAGGCGGTCTTGAGATTGGTGTCGAGGGTTTGCTGGAACTCGGCTTCGGTGGTGATGTGGGCGGGCTTGAGCAGAATACTGCCAGCGCAGTTGACGATGCCGTCGATGGGGCCGAAGGCTTGTACTGCTGCTTCTACCGCTTCGAGATTCGTTAGATCTGTCACGACATATTGAGCGTTGACTTCAGCAGAGAGGGCAGCGAGTTTGTCGCCGTTTCGGCCGATGAGTAGCAACTCGTGGCCTTTGACGGCGAGGCGCCTGGTGAGTGCAGAGCCGGTGCCACCATAAGAGGCGGTGATAACGTATTTCATTGATAGCGTTCCTTAATTTCGTTTGCCTGTTTCGTGATGGCGGCCTTCTTTGCCGGCTCGATTCGCACCAGGTTTCGTAGTTGCATATCCATACGACCTACCTTGGTGAGCTTTGTTTCGTGACGCATGAGAAAGTCCCAATAGAGAGTAGTGAAGGGGCAGGCTTTGTCGCCCACCGATTCAGCCGGGTCGTATTGACAGTGCTGGCAGTAGTTCGACATGCGCTGGATGTATTTACCTGTTGCAGCGTAGGGCTTTGAGGCCATGATTCCACCATCGGCGAACTGGCTCATCCCGAGCACGTTTGGTAACTCCACCCATTCCACTGCATCGACGTACACAGCCAGATACCATTCGTGGACACGTTTGGGGTCGACGCCGAGCAGCAGCGTGAAGAGGCCCGTCACCATCAGGCGCTGTATGTGATGGGCGTATCCGTAATCGAGCGTCTGGCCGATGGTCTGGCTGAGGCAGGTCATTTCGGTGTCGCCGGTCCAGTAGAAAGAGGGTAGTGGCTGAGTGGCTTCAAGGGCGTTCTTGTCGATGTAATCCGGCATGTAGAGCCAATAGATTCCGCGCACATATTCCCGCCAACCGAGGATCTGCCTGATGAAGCCTTCGACGGCGGCTAGTGGGGCATCGCCGCGTTCGTAGGCCTCTTGGGCGGCGTTGCAAGCTTCTCTCGGGTCGAGCAGTTTCAGGTTGAGGCTGCTTGCGATGCGGGCGTGGTAAAGCCAGGGCTCGCCGGTCCACATCGCGTCCTGATAGGTGCCGAAGTGTTTCAGGCGGTTGGTGATGAAGTCGTCCAGAGCGAGCTTTGCGTCGGCGTGCGTAACGGGCCACTTGAAGTGTTCCAGCTTGCCGGGATGTTTCGGAAAGCGTTTCTCAACCAGTGCCATTACTTCCTGGGTGATCTTGTCTGGCTCAAATTCGAGCGGGGCAGGGAGAAGGCTTGGCCCTGACTTGGGGAAGCTGCCGCGATTTTCTGAATCGTAATTCCAGTCGCCGCCGATCGGTTTGTCTTTCTCCATCAGGATCTTGTAGCGGCGGCGCATCTCACGGTAGAAGTACTCCATGCGGAGTTGCTTGCGACCCTTGGCATGTTCGCGAAAGTCATCGACGGAGGCCAGGAAGTGTCTGTCTGGCCGGATTTCAAGCTTCGGGATCGCCTGCCGGAATTCTTCGAGCAGCCGGTATTCGCCTGGTTCGACGAGGATCACCTTGGCCGGCTTGTGCTTTTTGATCGCGGCCTTGAGTTCTGCGAGGAGGCTGCCTTGGTTTGCTTTGTCATCGAGTTGCCGGTAATCCACCGTGAAGCCGCGAGCCTGCAAAGCGTCGCGAAAGTGGCGCATTGCGGCCAGAAAGATGGTGATGCGGGCTTTGTGATTCCAGACGGCGACGGCCTCGGAATCGACTTCAGCCATCCAGACCACATCGTGGTTGGGGTCGAAGCCATCCAAGGCCGCACTG
>CAZZGS010000894.1:0-537 GCA_964653845.1 uncultured Bryobacter sp. | reverse complement strand
GCACTGGACAGATCGAGCTGATCCCCGAGCATGACAACAAGATTCACACTCATAGGGATGCCATGACTGCCGCCACGGCGTAAATTGTTGGGCACGTGCGCGAGACCGGTCGTCGTCACGCGTGCCCGGGACAGTTTACGCGGTGACGGCCATGTCTTGGCTGGGGGGTGGAACGGGCACGGCAGGCTTATCGCCGCCGTTGAACTTGACGCTGACGAGCTTGGATACACCAGGTTCCTGCATCGTGACGCCGTACATAGAACTTGAAGCTTCCATTGTGCGTTTGGCGTGCGTGATGAAGATAAACTGCGTGTTGTCCGACATCTCTTTCACCAGTTTGGTGAGACGGATGATGTTGGCTTCGTCCAGCGGCGCATCGACTTCGTCGAGTACGCAGAAGGGGCTGGGTTGAAACTTGAAGATGGCCATCAGAAGGGCCATTGCGGTCATCGCTCGTTCGCCGCCGCTCAGTAGCAATACGTTTTGCAGACGCTTGCCGGGAGGTGAGGCGACGATGTCGATGCCACTCTCGTTGAC
>CAZZGS010000893.1:0-2381 GCA_964653845.1 uncultured Bryobacter sp. | reverse complement strand
AGTCTTGTCCAATACAAGATGAGCCTGGAGAACCAGTCGATTCCAATACGAGATGAGCCTGAAGGGAGGGGGATGGGCCAAGCTGGGGATTGCTCATTCGAATGCAGAAGATCGAGAATCCGAGCCTGGAGCAGATGCGGGCTTTTCTGGATGGCAGCCAGGAGTGGGACTTCCACGCCGAGGGGCGTGCCGATATTTACGCCTGGGTGGACCGGACGTTGAGGCAGCAAAGATACCCCAAGCAGAGCCGCGAAACCAAGGGCCTGGTGCGACGCTACGTCGGCAAGATGACGGGGCTGAGCCGGGCCCAAGTGACGCGACTGATCCGCCAGTTTGTGAAGACGCAAGGGGTCAAACCGACGGTGTATCGACGACGCCGGTTTCGACGGCGCTACACAACGGCGGATGTGGCGACGCTGGTCGAAGTCGATCAGGCTCACGGGCGGCTGAGCGGGCCGGCGACCTGCGCCATCTTGAAACGAGAATACGAGGTGTTCGGGAATGAGCAGTGCAAGCGGCTGGCAGCGATCTCCAACGGGCACTTGTACAATTTGCGCAACAGTGCGGGCTACCGGCGGCAGCGCATCGACTACACCGCGACGCGCCCTACGCCCGTCTCCATTGGAGAACGGCGCAAGCCCACGCCGGAGGGTCGACCGGGCTTTGTGCGGATCGACACGGTGCACCAAGGCGATCAAGACGGCGTCAAAGGCGTGTATCACATTAATGCCGTTGACGAAGTAACTCAATGGCAGGTGGTGGGAGCGACTTGCTCCATCAGCGAAGCTTGGCTCATGCCGGTTTTACATGCGATTCTGGCCCAATTCCCTTTCGTGTTGTTGAACTTCCACTCCGACAACGGCAGTGAATTCATCAATCATGTCGTGGCTGATTTGTTGAAGAAACTGCTGATCGAACAGACGAAGTCACGTCCCCGTCGTTCCAACGACAACGGATTGGTGGAAGCCAAAAACGGAGCCGTGATCAGGAAGGAGATGGGTTATCTGCACATTGAAGCACAGCATGCCGCGCCCATCAGTGAGTTCTACCGCGAACACCTCAATCCCTATTTGAACTTTCACCGGCCTTGCGGTCAGGCCGACATCATCATCGATGCAAGGGGTAAGGAGAAGCGAGTCTACAAACGGTATGCCACACCTTGGGAGGTCTTTCAACAACTGCCCGACCCCGCTCAACATCTCCGTCCCGGTCAAACGATGGCGGCGCTGGCGGCGGAAGCGATGCGGATCAGTGACACCGAGTCGGCACGCCGCATGCAAGAAGCCAAGTACAAATTGTTCCGCAGCTTTTATCCGGGGGCGCGCCCTGCCTAACCCAGCGAAAAAGGCCGTGGAAATGACGGGCCGTGGAAAGCGAGGAAAACCCAAAAGCGGTTTCCCTCTCTTCCCACCGCCCTTGGAAATCGTTACGCGATTTCCACATTCCCACCGCCTCGACGACTAGACCCTTGATTCCGAAACCGAACCGCCACTACCAAATTGTAAAAAGGAGCCCCTACTTGGTTCCGGTTATCCCGACCTCCCCTCCAGGCTCATCTTTCAATTGGAATGTGCTGAGGCGTCGAATCCAAACTTCTGCGGCGTGTTCTCCGGATCAGCAATACCGCTACCTGGTTGCTGCGATTGCGATCTGGCGATCAAAACATCCCTTTGCCATCTGACGAGATCGCCGCTGGACAGTTTGGCCAAAGCCTACGAATGGTTCGGAGCCATTGCTCCAACATCCTACGAAAGCGACTAGGACGTGAATACTCAATACAGCCAAGTTGACGAGTGAGGCCATAGGGGCCGAAGAGAGGAATCGTCTCAGGCCCCTTGGCGACAAAACATCGGTAGCTCAGCCACATGAAGACGTCGAGAAGTGCCGGCGCGGCGGCAAGTACCTTGACCGCCTCAATATCCGCTGGTATCGGGTGCTGCAAAACTTCTGAATAGAACTCGTCGCTGAGAGTGATCGAATTTTCTCCGCTTGGGGTGCCTTTGGAATATCCATACCAGATGGTTGCTTCTCGCAGGAAGTTGAAGCGGCTCTTGTGGATCAAGGATGCAGACGTCGTGTCTCGCTTTGTCGAGAAAAAGATTGTGGCGCCGAAAATCCGTTCGAAGGCCGCAACAAACCGACGATACTCCTTCCCGCCTTTGGCCATGCCGAAAGTGTCAAGCATCTCTGCGGCGGTCTTAAAGCGCACGATCTGGCTTTGTTGCCGAACAGCTAGTGTCGCCAAAAAGATAAGAACCAACCGATCCTGCCCGAAAGGCAGGCCGAACTCAGGATGACCTGTAATCTGAAGCGTGAAATGCCCATTCCGTCGTTCAAAAATAAGTTGCCCTGCTGGAGGTCGCCGAATCGGCAGTCCACAC
>CAZZGS010000892.1:0-2381 GCA_964653845.1 uncultured Bryobacter sp. | reverse complement strand
AATCTTCTCTCGTAGACCAATTTCACATCCTCATCTTCACGCTGAGCCAACACAATCTTCGCTCTCCACCACAACTTCGCGCAGCCATTCCTTCACGTCACACCGATTGCATCGCTCGTTGGCACGATTAGGATAGAATTGGGCGATGACGAACCATAGAAAATCTACTCGTGTTAGTCAGCCTCTTTGTCATCTCCTGCTGTCGCTCATTCAGGGGGATTTTAGAGGAGTTGTGCGAAACGAAGCCGGAAACGGCTGGTCAGTAGTAGCGCTTCGTCCCGACTGTAGAATGTAAAATTGGAGAAAAGATGCTGGAGCTAGTTTCTATCCCTCGCTCATTTTTTGAATTGACCGGCGAATATGAGCGCGCAAACATAACTCTATGGGGTGATCGAACCAAGGTCTTAGACCATCTTTTTGACTCTTTGCTACCCTTGCATCCAAGGGTAGACGATGTAGAGATCATTACCGAGGGCAGGCCTTCCGAGCAGGGCATAAAGATTCGGATTCCTTCCAAGGACACATCATTTTTCTTCGGATTGGAGTCGTGCCGGTTTTCACGTGATGATCCAGACTGGCAATCCGCCGAGGAAATGTTTCAAATTTTGCAAACCCTTATTTCTTCCCTGAGCGAATCTTCAGGGATTAAGATTGCACGATGTAGGACAACTATTGGAATGCATATCCAACCAAGCAACGGAAACTACCTTGACATTCTGAAGCCGTTTCTTTCTCCATCCCTCGCGAGCCTTGAGGCGACGGCCCCAATCGGGATCGCGTCCGTTATAGGCTGGCCGAATCGAAGTATAACGGTGGACAATTCCATGCACCTTGCCAACGCCTTGTTCCTAAAACTTGGGAGAACTTTCGAGGGCGTCATGGAGTTTGAAGAGATCTCAAGCCGCCTTAGGGCTGACCAGTTTGAAGTGTTCAAGATACTTGGCGTGGAGGAAAGGTTGTGATGTCAGTATTCGATCTTAATCAATCGTCGCAGGCCGATCAAAAGGTTGGAAACCTCCAACCCTGGGGAGTCTTCTCTTCGCTCAATGGAACTGCGCCGAATGGAGCTACCGAAGGCTACAACAAACGATACCCTCATCGGCACTCGATATCTCAGCGCCGTGAAAGCCAGTGTTTTGGCTCAGGAGATCGAATTGATACACAATCAGGCGAATCTGTGGAACCGAGAATCGATCTTCGAACGACTCGAGATCAACCTCAACCATCCGTATTTGGACACCCGGATTATCCATCTCGTGAAAAGCGTTTGGATCAACTTCAAAGGTATTTCGTTTTTCCACCTGGACCGTCAATTGATAGTTTGCTGTTGAACTATCCAACAGTCTCTCAGCTTCTCCTAGAAGCGGCCCCGCACCTTCAGCGAGTCTTTGCGCCTGCCACAATTTTCGAATTAAAAGCCCCGCTTGATGAATTTGGTGACTTAACGGTCTATGCAGTCGTCAGATGGGCCGGATCAATCCTCGATGTTAGCGAGGCCCTTGAAAGATTTGACGACGAATGGTGGTTGGCAAACTGTGCAAGGGCCTCTGGCCTTCTGGTCTTCACATACGAGTTAATTTGATCCATGCCGTTCGATTGGAACAATTTCCTCGAGGTCGCAGAGCGTCTGAGTACTCAACAAGATGAGGCATCGCTTCGCATTGCAGTTAGCAGAGCCTACTATTGCATCTATAACCTTGCGAAAAAGCGCGCCGTGAGCAACGGGTACCAGCGCAAAAAAGGCGAATCATCTCATGCCCAAATGTGGCGAGTATATTCGTTGAGTCCAGATTCAATTTGCAAGAAATTGTCGACTATAGGCGAACGGCTCAAAGAGAAGCGAGAGCGAGCCGATTACGAGGACCAAGAATACGTTCGTGTCGATGAAGAAGCTAAGAAGGCAATCGCTGATGCGCGTAGCTTTATTCGACAGCTAGATGGGCTTGCTCTGCGCCTACCCAATCCTCGATCTATGCGTCAGTAAGCTCTTACCAAATCCGTATGTCGTAGAGCCGATTGGATTTGAAGACTGGTTTACATGAGGTGGCTGCTATGGTCAACCGAAGATGTCACTGCTGGTGTGGCCTTTTTACTACTTCGACGCCATATCAGTTGCTTGCGCATGAGGCGCGGCGGCGGTACAGGCAGCGCGGGCTCCGCACACCAGAGGAGTAGCCTTGACGGGCGCTCTCGTTTCGTACGATTTCGAGAGCCTCGAGGCGAAGGAGCCGGACATACACGACTGCTTCATTTCGCCTTAAAGTCTTGGCTGTTTGGTTTTGCTTTCCGCTGCTTTGAAGCGCCGCCGAATCGTTGGAATCATTCTTGCTGTGGTTGGCGGAAATCAGTTGTACCTGCTTTGCGTTGGCGACAAGCACTTC
>CAZZGS010000891.1:329-2386 GCA_964653845.1 uncultured Bryobacter sp. | reverse complement strand
AGCCAATGACATTTGGTCTGGCCTGCTGTGCCAGCGAGATGATGGCGATGAGCGCCTCCCGCCATGACATCTCCCGCTTTGGGGCAGAAGTTTTTCGCGGCTCTCCTCGCCAGTCCGACTTAATGATTATTGCCGGTCGTTTGTCCAACAAGATGGCACCCGTAGCCCGTCAGCTTTATCAGCAGATGCCTGAGCCTAAATGGGTGATCTCGATGGGGGCATGTGCCACCTCGACTGGTGTTTTCAGCAACTACGCGCTCGTGCCTGTCAATCAGGTCATTCCCGTCGATGTTTATGTTCCCGGTTGCCCCCCGCGCCCCGAGCAGTTGATCTATGCCCTCATGATGTTGCAGGAAAAGATCCAGAAAGAGCAGGGCTCTCTGCTCAAAACTCTGAATCTCGCATAATTTATTCAAGTTCGCTCTATTCTCTCCGATAAGTTCGGTACACACAGACAGTCGAAGTTTCACTTAGGTGATGCTTAAGCTTTCCAGCTTGGGTTTCATCTTGGGGAGATTTTGCGCATTTACAGTAGGTGAACCATGAAAGCAGGAGACCATGAAATCAGGAGACATTGTTGGCATATCCGCTGGAGTATTGGCGGTAGATGCTGTCGGCGCGAGTCCAGAAGCGCGGCTGGAGGCTTCAGATAAACGGGAGGTGCGGGCAGCAGTGAAAGAACTGGATTTGCCTGAACTCACTGAACCCAATCGAGGGCTTAACATTTCTTATGATCGCGAAACCAGGCAGAGTATCGTCCAGATTGTCGATCGCGACAGTGGCGAGGTGGTGAAGCAGATTCCTGGCAAAGATGTTGTTGAGAGGGCTCGGTATTACCGCGAGTTGTCCGGCCTCTAAGCTCGTCCCGATTTGGCTCTAGATTCTACGCCCTTGCCCGATAAGGATTTCAGACGCAATGACGACATACGTTTCGCCCCAAGGTTATTTAGAGACTGAGCAGAACTACCAGCAGCAAAGGGTAGAACAAGCCACTCCCCTCGAACTCACTTGCATCCTCTACGAAGGCGCTATCCAGGCTGTTGAGCAAGCTCAGATATTTCTGAAGCGCGGCGACATCCTCGCTCGCGGCCGCTCTGTGGCCCGGGCTCAGGGTATCCTGGTCGAATTGACCGAAAGCCTGGACCGGAAGAAGGGTGGCGATTTTGCCGCACGCCTTGGATTGCTATATGACTACATGCTTGGCAAGCTGACGGAGGCTCATACCCAGCAGGTGGCCGAGCCGCTAGTTGAGGTGCGCCAGCTACTCGTCGACTTACATTCTGCTTGGCGCGAAATTGCTCCCGCCGCTGTTGAGGTATCCACTTCTGAACCCACGTCCGGTTTTGACCTAGCGGGATAAAGACTTCGATAGGGTTTTGGCAATGCCAAACGCCCCCTGCTTGGCCATCGCCTTGGCGATGTTCTGCTCGGCAAGATCCATGATCCCGTCTCCGCCCGGGCTCGATTCACCCCCAAGCCAACTCTCGCCGTTCTCTTCTCTCGCCGTCCGCAGGAGTGTCGCAGCAAACATAGCCTCGAAGTCTTCGAGTGCAGCAATCAATTCTTTTGAAGCCCCTAGCTTTGTTGAAGGTACCCTATCCATCGATAGTGGAGCAGATACACCAGACTCAATCTTCATAGGACCTCCAATTCGGCTTCAAGGGCTCCAGCAGTTTTGAGGGCCTGCAAGATGGCAATTACGTCGCGGGCGGTAGAGCCGATTTGCTTCAACGCCTGAACCAATTCATCGACTGTGGCGCCTGCCGCAAGAGAGATTGACTTTGCCTTGTCTTCCTTCACGCCCACTCCAATTTGAGGCATTACGACTGTCTTGCCTCCGCTCAGCGGCTCGGGCTGTGAGGTGATGAAAGAGGTCGAGATGTCGATAGACAGCGGGCCATGCAGAATCGAAATGGGCCGCAGGTTTACGTCTTTACCGATCAGAATCGTACCCGTGCGCTCGTTGATCACGACCTTCGAGAGACGCTCAACCGGTACGGAAAGTTCTTCGATCTGCGAGTAGAACTCTACCTCCTTGCCCAGATACTCTATAGGCG
>CAZZGS010000891.1:0-319 GCA_964653845.1 uncultured Bryobacter sp. | reverse complement strand
GTCTGCACGGTGATCAAGCCCGGATTGGGGGCTGTAGCCACTGCTTCTTTGCCGGCAACGCGTGGAAACTTTCGATTAATGGCGGCGGTGATTCGGGCGGCTGTACTGAAATCAGCCTTAAGGAGTTGTAGCTTCAGGGCCTGCCCTGGGGCGACCGACGGAGCATCGGCTTCAATAATTCCACCGTTGATCACTCGGCCTACAGTGGGGTGGTTGGTTGTCTGCTGGTTACCTCGCCCACCTGCCACAAATCCGCCAGTTACCAACGGCCCCTGTGCCACGGCAAAGACTTTGCCATTGGCACCGCGTAGCGAAGTCT
>CAZZGS010000890.1:0-2390 GCA_964653845.1 uncultured Bryobacter sp. | reverse complement strand
CCATCCCACTCCGGATCACTGAAGTGATGATGCGCCTTCACGAAGTCATAGATCGTGAAGTAGTCCTTGCCGTCGTACAACCGCGTGCCACGTCCGATGATCTGCTTGAATTCGATCATGGAATTGATCGGCCGCATCAGCACGATATTCCGGATATTCCGGGCGTCAACGCCTGTTGAAAGCTTCTGCGACGTCGTCAGGATGGTCGGGATCGACTTCTCGTTATCCTGAAAGTCCCGCAGGTGTTGCTCGCCAAGTGCACCGTCGTTGGCCGTCACGCGCTGGCAGTAGTTCGGGTCGGTGCCCGTCTTCATCTGGTTGATGAGATCGCGCACCGCGAGCGCATGATCCTGCGTCGCACAGAACACCAGCGTCTTCTCCCGCTGATCGATCTGGTCCATGAAGATCTTCACGCGATGCGCTTCGCGCTCCTTGATCTCGATGACCTTATTGAAGTCACCTTCTCCATATCTCTGCCCTGCCTCGATCTCACCTTCTACGACCGTATCGTCCGGCGTATAGACGTACTCGTCCAGCGTCGTCGAGATCTGCTTGACCTTGAACGGCGTGAGGAAGCCGTCATTGATCCCGTCCTTCAGCGAGTAGACGTAGACCGGCTCGCCGAAGTAGGCGTAGGTGTCGGCGTTGTCCTTCCGCTTCGGTGTCGCAGTTAGGCCTAGCTGCACCGCTGGCGTGAAGTATTCGAGAATCCCTCGCCAGTTGCTCTCGTCGTTCGCGCCGCCACGATGGCACTCGTCGATGATGATGAGATCGAAGAAGTCAGGCGGATAGCCGCCAAAGTGCGGCGATGGTGCGCCGTCCTTTGGCTTCCCACTCATGAACGTCTGGAAGATCGTAAAGAACAAACTCCCGTTCTTCGGAACCTTCCCCTTCTTGGCAATGTCGGCGGGATCAATGCGGACGAGGGCGTCCTCGGGAAACGCAGAGAACGCGTTGTAGGCTTGATTCGCGAGGATGTTGCGGTCTGCCAAGAACAGAATACGCGGCCGTCGTTCCGGCTCGCGGCTCAGGTTCCACCGGCTTTGGAACAGCTTCCACGCGATCTGGAAGGCGATAAAGGTCTTGCCGGTGCCCGTGGCGAGCGTAAGCAGGATGCGCTGCCTCTTGTCGGCGATCGCCTGCAAGACACGGTCGACGGCGATGTCTTGGTAGTAACGGCTCGGGTGGGAACCACCCTTGTCTTCGAAGGGCACTTCGGCAAACCGATCGCGCCATGCGTTCGCAGCAGCGAAGGTTTTCGCCCAAAGTTCATCCGGCGAGGGGTACTGCGTTAGTGACCCCTCCTTCCCCGTCTGCATGTCGATGCTGTAGATGCCTTGCCCGTTGGTTGAGTAGGCAAAGCGCACCGCCATCTTGGTCGAGTAGTCTTTGGCCTGCCCCACGCCCTCGGTGAGAGGCTTATCCCATGCCTTAGCCTCGACCACCGCGAGCTTCTTGTTCCGGTAGACGAGCAAGTAATCAGCGGTGAGCGCTTTCCCGCGTCGCCCGAGGCCTTCGATGCGCCCGGGCGTGATCGGATACTCACGTTGGATCTTGCTGCCCTCAACGACACCCCAGCCCGCCGCCTTCAGTGCTGGGTCGATGTGGTCGGCTCTGGTCTCGGCTTCGTTCATTGGCGGGTCACAGTTGTCCAGAGAAGGCTTGGTGCAGCAGAGACTTCTTCAATCCTTCTAGCGCCGCGAGCTTATGCTCAAAAGATCGGCGAGGCGTGTGGTCTCCCCGATTAGCGACGAAAGCGTCGTCGCGATGCGCTCTTGCTCCCCTAGCGAAGTAGGATAGGCGACGAGTACCTCGCCAATTTTGGTCGGCGATGTGTGGCGAACTTTCACGCCGGAAGCGCTGCGATGGATCGCGCTTCGGACTCGCTGAGTGTTGAAGACATGAAAGAAGAAATCATTCCGCCAAGCCACTCCGGGCTTTTTGAGCACCAGCCCGAGCCGCTGGTTGTGCAGAAACCTGTCGGATTCCGGAACAAGAATCGCACTGCCAAGCAAACCAGCTGCCTGCTCCGTCATGGCAACAAGTAGATCGCCCTCGTTCACCACGTAGGCTCTGGGTATTGAGCCGTTGTAGAACTTCTGTTTATCACCTCGGTCACGATAGCCGCCCTTCTCATGAAAGTTGCCGGGCGTCAAGACTACGTACTCGCCTTCGCTACTGAAGAACTCCCCCCTAAAGGCGTAGCCATGCCTAATGTCGCAAAGCTCCGAAAACGGTGTCTCCACCCATGCCGGTCCGCGCTGAGTAAAGACCGCTTGGAGGTAGCTGTCGAAAAGAGCGCGGGCGTTTCGGAGGTTCTGGTCGGCGTTGGCCTTCGCGGTGGAGATGCCCTCGAACGCTTCGTCGAGGATGCCGACGATGCGCTGCTG
>CAZZGS010000889.1:0-2391 GCA_964653845.1 uncultured Bryobacter sp. | reverse complement strand
CTTCATCAACCATGCGATGACGGTTGCCGAAAGCACCCTCACTTGCATCATGGCGCGCGAAAGCGCTTATTCTGGCCAGGAAATCACGTGGGACCAGATCCTCAACTCAACCCTCGACCGCAGCCCCAAAGAATTTGGCTTCGACATCAAGATGGAGGCTCCGCCTCTGCCCATCCCCGGTCAGTACAAATTCGTCTAATTAGTTGGCAATCACACTCTGAGAGGTAGTGCTGTTTCCTTCGTCCTTCAAACCACCGATGCGCCGCGGATCCAGCAAGTGCATCGGCTTGAATTCCTTGGCAGTCCACCGGTAGCCAGGTTCAAATTCCACTCCCAAAAAGTACCCTATGTCCTTGAAGACGCAGTAGCGTACCCTGCCTTCAAACGAAGCCTTGTCGTGTGTCATGGTCACTATGCTCTGCAGAGGAACGTCTTCCTCTAGCTGCAGACAAGCTCCAGACGAGGAGATGTCCTCCAGGTTCGCCACAACGGTGTGGTCTACGCCGCTTTTGTCGCGCCATTCGATCTTTACAAGATCTGCGCACAACATCCGCGGATTCATTCTCCGATTCTGCATGTTTATGTTATCGGCCATACTGCTCAACCCGATTATAATTGCATTTCGCAAAAATTACCCTAGAACGTTCTAAGTGGATTTTTTTCTAAAGATCTCACGTACTGCGTCCGAGTCATAAAAGACTCACGCCTGTCGAGCGCCCGGTCGATCGACAAAACCCCTTCCAGGTGTTCCACCTCGTGCTGCAATAGCTCCGAAAAGGCACCGTCGGCTTCGATCTCATGCCAAACCCCGCCACGATCCTGATACCGCAACGTCACCGACTGGCTCCGCTCCAGCTCCACCATCAGATTCGGAAAGCTAAAGCAGTCGTCCCACATCCTGAACTTCCCGGCGCTCATCCGCGTCAGCACCGGGTTGATCAGCTCAAACACCTGGCCCACAATCTCGATATAAATTACCCTTTGCGCGACGCCAATCTGAATCGCCGCAATCCCGCGCCCAAAGCCCTGCACCCGCTGAAACTCATGCAGGGTATCCCGCAAATCATCGAGAGTCGCAAAAGCCTCGCTCATCTCCGTAACTTCCTGCGAGGTCACCCGCAATAGCGGATCACCCAGTTCCACAATTCGTCGAATCGCCATACTGGAATCATACCGATGCCCACCATCCCGCTGATCGTCGTCTGGTTCGCCGTCCTCTCGGGCTACCTACCGTACAACATGGGCTTTGCATTCTTGAACCCGATGCTGGTCATCGCCTATGGCTTCTTGAGCCTCCTGATCGCCGCCAACGTCCCCAATTCCAAGCACGCAATCCTCGCCTCTGCCGCTACCACCCTGCTGGCCCTGATCACGGTCAACGCAACCAGCGGCATCCCGCACTTGGTGCTCCCCGCTGCCACTATCATCCTGTGCAGCCTCCTCTTGAGCGCAACGGGCACGCTGGCCACGGCCGGTATCCGCGCCCTTCTGCTGGCACGAGGCAAACACGAAGACCAGATCCGCACCTACCTCCGCCTGGCCTTCGCGGCCCTCGCCATCCTGATATACAACAACAGCTACCTCCCCTACGAAACCAAGATGTGGCTGGCCGAACGCACCACCAATCAGGACCTCATCCGCTTCGCCCTGGTTACGTCGATCTTCTTCCTGGCTATCTGGCGCACCACCAGCACGCAAAAAAGCAGTAAATCTCCTACAATCGAGATAGAGAGTTTTAGAACAGAGCAATGACTTCGATCGAAATCCCCGACGAACAAGCAGCAGCCCTAACGGCAATCGCGAAAGCACAAGGCCTCACACTGGCTACCTGGCTACTAAAGATGGCGGGAGCCCCTCTTCCTGGTGCACCACAAAAGCCCTTCGAAACAAGCCGTGGCGCATTAGCTGAATTTGGCCCAGCGCCTTCAATCGAAGACTTCAAGCAAAATCGCCTAGAGATGTTTGGTCATCTCGCTAAAGACAAATAGGTGATTGTCGCCGTCGCCGATACTCATGCCGCCGTATGGCATCTATTCAACGACAAGCGACTTTCTAACGCTGCTTCAGCCTTCATCAATGCGGCTGCAATTGCCCGGCAGAAAATCGGTATCTCGTCGATCTCGCTGGCCGAAATTGTTTAACTCGTTGAGAAGCAGAGGCTCCCTGCAAACACCTACACCTTGTTGCGCTCTGAACTGGCGAATCCAGAACATGTATTCATGGAAATTCCAGTTACCAATGCTGTCGTCGATTCTATGATGCACATTCCGCGAGATGTAGTCCCGGACCTGCCAGATCGCATTGTCGCCGCCACCGCTAGCCATTTCGATGTTCCGCTCATCAGTTGCGATAGCTGCATACACAATTCCAACTTGCAGCTAATCTGGTAAA
>CAZZGS010000888.1:0-2392 GCA_964653845.1 uncultured Bryobacter sp. | reverse complement strand
GGCTGGAGGTGATCGCCCCAGGAGCGGGCGAGTTCAGAGTGCCGGAATCACTTTCTTCTTTGATCTCTTCGAGGGCGAGCCGGACATCAGAAATGTGTTGGGCCCGGCGTTCGGAATCCTTGCGAAGGCAACGGGCGATGAGTTTTTCGAGTTCGCGGGGAGTCCCTTTTGGGAGCTTGGCTGGATCTTCGCGTATGACGGCAGCGAGGGTGGCCATCGGAGTGGCGGCTTGAAAGGCTCGATGGCCGCTGGCCAGCTCATAGAGCACGCAACCAAAAGAGAAGATGTCGGAACGGGCGTCGACGGGCTTACCCTCCGCCTGTTCTGGCGACATGTAAGCTGCGGTGCCGACGATGGCACCCTCGGCGGTGTGAGGGCCGCCTTCAGGATGGACGGTAAAGGTCGCTGTCGATTCGCTGGAACCAATCAAGGATTCGGTGAGCTTGGCAAGACCGAAATCAAGGATCTTGATTCGGCCCTCGGCATTGACCATGATGTTTGCCGGTTTCAGGTCGCGATGGGTGATGCCAGCGGAATGGGCCTTGGTGAGGGCATCGGCGATTTGAATCGCGTATTTGAGAGTGTCATTTAAGCGCATTCCTTTTGGCGGAATGAGCTGATCGAGAGCACGGCCAGTAACAAGTTCCATGGCAATAAACTCGGTGCCGTTCGCTTCACCAATTTCATAAATCGTGATGATGTTGGGGTGGTTAAGCGCGGAAGCGGAGCGAGCTTCCTGGATGAAGCGCAAACGGCGATTGGTGTTTGCGACCTTGTCGGGGCGCAAGACTTTGATGGCGACTTCGCGGTTGAGCTGCGTGTCGCGGGCTCTATAGACGACGCCCATACCGCCCTCGCCGAGTTTGTCGAGAAGCTCGAAGTGGGATATGGTTTGTCCGGTCATTGGTGCCGATGATTATTGTATTCGATTGCACTACCTACTGAGACTGAGAGAAAACGCTCCGCGCTTGCCTCAAGCTGTCCTGGAACCCAGCGCCGAAGCAATACTCGAAAGCGCCAACTCCAGCGTTTTCCGCGAAGTCCCAAGATTCATCCGCATGCGCCCGGTCCCGGCTTGCCCATAATTGGTCCCGGCATTGATCTGCACCTTGGCCTGCTTCACCAGGAAGTCCTGGACGATCATCTCCGCAGTGATGGGACGAGCCGACACAGCCCTTCCCTGATTCGCCTTCGCAGCTTGCGCTCCAGCCCCGATCTTTTCAATCAGGCCAGAGACGTCCACCCATCCAAGATAAGTTCCCTGCGGCTTAGTGTACTTAAGCAAGGGGATGCGCTTGGCGACAAACTCTGCAACGAATTCGTGATTGCCATCGATATAAGAAATCAGTTGCTTCAGCCAGGGCTCCCCCTCATTGAGAGCCGCCTGCGCAGCAACAACCCCAAGCGTATTCACGTCTCCGCTATGGCCCGTAGCCGCGATGCGAGCAATATAATCCGCATTGTCAGAGAACATCCAGGCGGCCTTGAGTGCAGAGAGGTTAAAGGACTTACTCGCCGATTTAAACGTCACGCTGTTATTTACGACTTCGCGATTCTCAAGCAACGAGTATGGACTGTACTGATTGCCTTTGGTGACAAGGTCGCAGTGAATCTCATCCACCAGCACAACCACCCTGCGCTTCGTACAAAGCTCACCGACGGCAGTCAGATCCTGGCGAGACCAGACATTGCCCGTGGGGTTGTTCGGATTGCACAGGATCAGCGAGTTTGTGTCGTGCGAAATATGTCTGTCGAGCGCTTCAAGATCCAGCTGGTAGCGGCCATTCACCTGCTTGAGTGGGCACTCCTGCGGCTTGCACCCGGCAGCAGAAATATCCCCGAAAAACCCATCGTAAGTAGGCGTCAGCAGCAGCACCTTGCTGCCTGGCGGTGAGAAAGCGCGTAGGGCACTAATGATGGCGGGATGAACTCCAGTCGCCAGCAGCAATCGATCTGGATGTATCGTGATCCCGTAGCGGTGCTTGTTCCAGTTGATAATCGATTCACGGAACGAATCGGGCATCGTCAGATAGCCCCAATTCTCATGCTGCATCCGCTTCTGAAGTGCAGCGGTAATCACCGGAGCGGTGCGAAAGTCTGTATCGGAAATCCCCATCCCCGCGATGATGGATTCCTTCCCGTAGCGACGGATTTGCGCATCCCACTTGGTCGAATCAGTACCAATCCGGTTGTAGGGAGTATTAAAGTCAAAGGCATCCTGGGAAGGTGCGGCACCCGCTGCCACAGCGGCAAGTGAGGTACCAAAGAAACTGCGGCGTCCGAAGCGATTGTGGGTAGACATAATGGGCTGTGCTTTCCGAACTATTAGAGCACCTTCTCGAGCCGCCATTCAGGAAGCACGCTAAGGCGAGTGAAACCCTATATCATGCAA
>CAZZGS010000887.1:0-2393 GCA_964653845.1 uncultured Bryobacter sp. | reverse complement strand
GCCTTAAGGTGCCAATGATCACGACCGGGCTGTTGAACCCCAAAGCCCCCGAGACCACTGCCACGCTCCGCAAGATGCAGGAATTGAAGATACCCTTCTGGAAGCCCGGCTACTGGCGCTACCAGACGGCCAAGGACGGCACTGTCGATCTGGATCGAAAGATCGTGGAGGTGCAAACCGCCCTCAGCGGCTTCGTGGCTCTCTCACGCCTATATGGCACTTGCTGCGGTATGCACAATCATTCCGGTAACTATGTTGGGGCACCTGTTTGGGACACCTGGCAGATGATCCAGTATATGGACGCCGCCCACATGGGTTACTATTTCGATCCCGCCCATGCCACAGCCGAAGGCGGAGCCTGGACTTGGAACGCTTCGCTTGAACTCGCCCTCCGCCGCCTCAAAATGGTGGCTGTAAAAGACTTCTATTGGGAAAAGAAAAACGGCAAGTGGGCGATGAAGTGGTGTCCGCTCGGGCAGGGGATGGTGGATTGGCCGGCGATGCTCAAGCGCATGGCACTTGCAAAATTCACAGGCCCTCTTACTCTGCACGTCGAATACGAAAACCCGGACGAGCTAAAGGCCGTCGCCGAGGATTTCGCCGTGATGAAGAAGTTAGTCGCTGCCGCCTACCTGTAATTACCGCGACAGGATTTTAGATAGCGGCGTTGCAGAGGTTGCTCTCGCCTTGCATTGCCTTCTCTTTTGCTGCTTTTGATCGCATCCTGACCCACAGCAAGGCAGTTCCTGTTGCCAGCATTACCAGTGTCTTCGGCTCAGGAATACCAGGCGGTGGTGGTGGTGTAACGATAACGTTGAATGCCGCCGGTGAAGGCACAATCGCGATGCCGGCCTGGTTTGAGATGAAATACGTATCATTCTTTATGAAATACGCCAGCGACTGAGTATCAACGGCCGGGGAAGTCAGCGATATGAAATACGTTGTGTTTTGCAGGAGCGAGATGGCTGGGCCGAAAGCAAAAGTGTGAAACCCATATGAGCCACAGTTGCCAACTTGTGCGCAAAAGCTGGCATTTGACAGAACTGATGAACTGAGCAACGTTCCCGAAGCATTTGAGCCTTGGTATATAGACATAGTGACAGACGCAATTGCCGACTGGCCAGACTTCATGGTGATGAGCCCGCCAAAAATCGAAGGTAATGTTGGGGGATCAGGGTCCACGTAGAAGTATGGTTTACGTCGATCTGAGTCTGCGCTCCTGTCTGGCCGGTAGCCAGATAGTAGATGGGCAAAGCGTTACACGCCAAGCTTGAGCAGAGCAATAGGCCTAGTATTCTCACAGCCCAAGAGTGCTGCGGCCCTCGGATAAATGCACTAAGTCAAAAATCTTAGTGACCTAAGGTTCCCTTAAGCTGCTTAAGGTCTTGAGGAGTCGCAATCGCGCCTTGAGCCTTAGGCCGCTCGCCAGCGGCACTGCTGTCGGTCTAGGCAGCAAGCGATTCAAGTAGTTGTGTTCCGTTTCTGCCGGCCACGCCTCACCTCTAGAAGCGAATCGAGAACAAAAAGTCGGACTGGTGTCGGCCCTTGACTGGGTCGTTACCCAGTACCAACAAAGGTGTAGCGGAACTCGGGGCTGAGTTCGTATCGTCCAAGTCGATATTCGAGACCTCCACCCAATACGATGCCTGGCTGGATGATACTGCGCCGGTCGGATTCAAACCGCCTCGAAGTACCGGTGCTGCGGGAGCTTTTGCTGCTTCCTCTCGCAGCCATGTGGTATGGAGCGAAAAACCAGTTGTCAAAAAGGGCCGCAGCTTTTCCTGCCGTGAACGGAATGTATATTTGCCCAGAATTGGCAACGAAAGGTTGTGCCCGCGCGTGCGGAAGTTGTAGCTCAAAGTCTCCTCGTTTGAGCCCGGGATGTTGGAGTCAAGAAAGCTGTTGGAGTTTTCGACTCGCCGGTACAGCGGGTTTATGATGAGTGAAACGTGGTCGGTAAATCGATACTCAAAGCGAGGCCCGATCGTGAAGCGAGGGGACTCGTTGTTATAGCCAAAATACGATTTGCCGGTTCCGCTGAGCGGCACTCCTCCCGTAACGCCATAACTAAAGCGGGATTCTTGCGCGAGCAAAGGCAGAGTAAGGATAAATGCAATGGACAATCTCATGCCAGAGACAAAGGGCAGTTGGGCTGCCGAAGTTCAAGAGCTTGAAAACAAAAAGAAAGAAATGTTTTGGTTGTGACTAATTGATGTCCGCTGTGAGGCTACCGTCGTTTCTGCTGGTCGAGATAGCAGGTGCAGCAATCCGTACACCGCTTGCACCGCTCGCACAAATGCAGCCCGCAAGTGTCCTTGGTGCAGTAGATGCAGATCTCGATTGAAGTCTCTTTGCAGATGTAACAACGAAAGTTTTTAGCAGGTGCTATGGGT
>CAZZGS010000886.1:0-2395 GCA_964653845.1 uncultured Bryobacter sp. | reverse complement strand
TTTTTGCGGCTTTCGCGAGAGGTGCTACGGCGGATTGCGGGTTGCCTTGCCGAAGGAGAAATTGGCCCAGGTCGTAGGCGGCTGTGGCGGCGGCTGTGGAGTCTGCGCCGAATTGCGATTCTACGCGGGCTAGCTCTGCCTGGTAGAGCGGACCGAGGGCGGCGGTTTGCGGTTGCCAGAGCAGAACGAAGAGAAGGCTAGTTACCATCGCGGATCTTTCCGTTAAGGGCTTCGAGGAATGCAACCAGAGCGGCTTCTTCTTCCTGGCTCAGGTTGAGAGGGCGCATCTCTGGATCGCGGCTGTGTTTGCTCTCATTGTAGAAATGAATCACGTCGGCGAGAGTGTCGAGGCTGCCATCGTGCATGTACGGCGGAGTGCGGGCTACATCGCGCAGGCTGGGGGTCTTGAAGGCGCCTTTGTCTGTTGGGGAGTGTGTAAAGGCGAAGCGGCCGGGGTCTGTGCCAACGCCGGTCGCGTGAAAGTCTTCGTCGCTTAAGTTGGGGCCGAGATGGCAGGAAGAGCAGCCAGCCTTGCCGCGAAAGAGGGCGAGGCCTTTTTGCTGACGGGCGTCGAGGGCGGATGCTTCGCCTGAGAGGTAGCGGTCGTAGGGTGAGTCGCCTGAGAGGATGCTGCGGACGTAGGATGCAAGCGCCGTTTGCAATTGCCTCACGGTGAGGCCTACGCGCCTTGCGGCTATGCCTGGATCCAGATCCATCTCGATCGGGTTGGCAATTGGGCCGAGTACTTGTTCTTCCAGTGTTGCGGCGCGGCCATCCCAGAAGAAGGATTTGCCCCAGGCGCGGTTGGCGAGACGCGGACTGCGGCGGTTGCCGACGAGGCCCTGGATCCCCTTGGCCTTCGGCAGTGCGTCGCTGAAGGCCAAGCGCGGGTCGTGGCAGGTGGAGCAGGAGATTGTTTGATTGCGGGAGAGCCTGGTGTCCGAGAAGAGGCTCTTGCCGAGAGTGATGGATTCTGGTGTGAGCGGGTTGCCGGCCGGGGCTGGGATGAAACGATCAAGGCCTAGCGGCACCGTGATGCTCGCAGCCATTGCGATCGAGGCGAGGAAAAGGAATCTCATTTAAGCCCCAGATCCAGTGACCAGATTTCGTCGCGCTGTTGGCCTACGGTGATCGCGATGCGGTCGCCTTTGGGTGAGGCCGAGAAGGCACCTGCCCGGTTGCCGGGGATTGTGAGTTCTCGCAGACCACTACCATCGAGTTTGACCTCGAATAGTTTGTTATCGTTTGCGGCTATTAGTTGCGCTCCCCAGTAGAGTTCGTTGCAGTTGGGGCATTGCAGTTCTTTGTTCCCTAAGGCGGAGAGGATTCGAATCGTGCCTTTGGAATTGCTAACTGCGATGCGCTTGCCGTCTGGTGAGAGAGCGAGCGCTATGAGTGAATCGAGATCGGAAATTCGTTTGGAATCCTGCCAGAGCTGACCGTCTCGCAGAAGGTAGAGAGTTTGGTCTGGTGCGAGGGCGGCGGGGTAGCCACGGAAGGGGGCTTCGTGCGAGGCCTGGAGCGTTCGTGTCTGGCCAGACTTGGGGTCGATCAGAAAAACGCCGCCGCGGCCTTTGCCGTCGCTGCCACTGGTGAGGATGCCGTGCTGGGTCCAGATGATTCGATCGATGTAGGCGAGCTTGGGGTTGAGATCACGTTCGGCTTTGGAGCCGAGGCTGCGAATGAGAATCGTGCGAGATTCCTGGCCAAAGTTTTCTGCTCCGCGTCGCGAAAGGTAGGCGATCTCGCTGCCATTGGGAGACCATGCGGGGGAGCTGTTGAGGCCCGGAAACTTGATTGTGACTCGCTCGGGGTTGCCCTTCGATTCGTTTGGGATGGTGTAGACGTCGGTTGCCCCGTTGCGGAGGCCGAAGAGCAGTTTGCCTTCGTCGGTGATGCCTAGCGGGAGAGCGCGGCCCAGACCCACGGCAATGCGCGTAGGCTGGCCGCCGCTGCGCGCGCACATCCAGAGATCGAGTCGCTCAGCGTCTCCTCCGAAGTAGTATATGATCTGGCCGTCTGGCGAGAAGAGCGGGAAGAGATAGGAGCCGGGCTCTGGGGTGAGGGTGGTTTCTGTGCTGCCGTCGAGGGCCAGCAGGTAGATCGCGCGCTCGCTTTTGGAGCCGGCGCGGAAGGAATCGTAGACGAGGTAGCGGCCGTCGGAGGAGAGGTCCATGCGTTTCGGGTAGACCCATTGCAGGGAGCGCAGGGTTTCAACTGCGCCTGTCTCACGCGAGATAAGAACGATTTGGCTGGTATTGTCTTTGCGGAAGAGCAGAGTCAGGATTTTCCGGTTGTCTGCGGTGAAGGCGCAGGGCTGAACGAAGCCTGCTTCCGGGTTGCGGTAGAGGGTGCGTGGATTACCGCCGGCGAGTGGGATCAGGCGCAATTCGTA
>CAZZGS010000885.1:0-2403 GCA_964653845.1 uncultured Bryobacter sp. | reverse complement strand
CCGGGATGTCCATCTTTTTGTCGAGCAGGTAGAACTCGGTGTGGATGTCCATGGCTAGAATTCGGTCGGTCTGGATTTTTTTGAGTTCGGTGAGGGCTTTGTCGGCGCGGCGCTCCTGAGCGGCACCGAGTTTGAGGATGCGCTCCATTTGGGTGAAGAGTTTTTCGCTATTGGGTTCGTTTGACCAACGGTCTTGAGCGTCGATTTCCATTTGTCTGGCTCGGTCGGCCTGGTAGAGAGCGAAGACGTAGCGCTCGAAGTTTTGGAGTTCGAGTTCGCCTTCGGGGAGGCACTGCTTGAGGAGCTTTGCCTTGAGGGCATCGTATTGGCTTCGTTCGTAAGGGTTGCTTTCAAAGATGGTTGTGGGGTTGGCCTGGAGGCCGTGTCGGCTGCTGTTGGCGGCGGTCTCGGGGCCTGTCGACTTCTTTGCATCTTCGCGGTTGGCATCGATTTGAGCTTGAGTTGCCATGGCTGTTCTTTATCCTTTGTAGTCTGAAGTAGAAAAGGAGGCGCAAGAGCACCTCCCGATGTAAAAGCTAACATTCGAGAAGTCGAATCCGAACCATGGTTTCGGGATGGTGTTGATTTCAGGGGAAATAAAGGTAAACATTTCTGTGAACGCCGTTTGAGGCTTGAGTCGGCGGACGTGTGGGTTAGAGCGAGTTCCACTCTGGGGGTTGGACGCCGAGGAGTTCGCGGACGAAGAAGTCGGCTCGCTTGCGGTCGTAGTAGTCGCCCCAGACTCCGTGGTTCTTGCCGGGGAGCACGAGGAAGTCAAAGGTCTTGTTTGACTTGATCAAGGCGTTGACGACTTGCAGGGTGGAGGCCGGGTCGACGTTGGTGTCCATTTCGCCTACAGCGAGGAGGAGTTTGCCTTTGAGCTTTGCGGCGTGCTCAATGTTTGATGAGGCTGTGTACTCGGGACCTACTGGCCAGCCCATCTATTGCTCGTTCCAGGAGATTTTGTCCATGCGGTTGTCGTGGCAGCCGGCGGAGGATGCTGCGGCTTTGTAGAAGTCGCCGTGGAAGAGGAGCGCGCCAAGGGAGCTCTGACCGCCGGCGGAATGGCCGTAGATGCCGAGGCGAGTGATGTCGTACCAGGGGTATTGTGCGGCTGCGGCTTTGTGCCAGAGGATGCGATCGGGGAACCCGGCGTCAGCGATGTTTTTCCAGGTGTAATCGTGAAAGGCCTTGGAGCGATTGGAGGTGCCCATGCCGTCCATCTGGACGACAATGAAGCCGAGTTCGGCGACGGCCTGCATGGTGTGGGCCGGAGTGATGGTCTTGGGTACGAAAGAATCGCGGGGGCCAGTGTAGATGTATTCGAGGACCGGGTATTTCTTTGTTGGATCGAAGTTTGAGGGGCGGAAGATGAGGCCCCAGATATCGGTCTTGCCGTCGCGGCCTTTTGCCGTGAACTGGGCGGGGACGGACCAGTTGGGCGGCAGGCTGGGTTGTTCGAGCGTTGCGATGAGGGAGAGGTCCGCAGTCTTGCGGAGTTCTACATTGGGTGGCTGGTTGTAGCGAGAGTAAGTGTCGACGAAGGTTTGCATGTCATCGCTGAAGGCAAGGGAGTGCGTGACGTCGAGGTTGTTGGTGATGGGCGTGAGACCGGTGCCATCGAAGTTGATGCGGAACCAGTGGAGGTAGTAGGGGTCTTTGCCAGCGTGCATGCCGCTGGCGGAGAACCAGATCTGGCGCAGTTTGTCGTCGACTTTGGCGACCGAGCGAACGACCCAATTGCCTTTGGTGATCTGGTTCTTAACGCGGCCGGTTGCACCGTCGTAGAGGTAGAGATGATTCCAGCCATCGCGCTCGCTCATCCAGATGAGCTCTTTGCCGTCGTTGGCCTGGTGGGTGTAGCGCTTGGAGTAATAGCAGAAGAAGGTTGGGGATTCTTCGTTGATGAGGGCTCGCGGGGTGGCGGTGTTTGCGTCGACTTCGATGACTCGGTAGGCTTGATGGCCGCGCTGATTGTATTCGAAGGCAAAGGCGCGTGAGTCTTTGCGCCACTCGATTGGGCTCATGCCGTAAGGGTTGGCAAAGAGGCTTGGGTCGATGCTGCAATGATTGTTGGTGGTGAGGTAAAAGAGGACTGGTTGTGGAATGTCGATGGTGTCGCCGGGCTTGGCGTATTCGACGAGAGAGTGTTTGGGTTGGACCTGGTCTGAGGGTGAAAATTCGATGTAGGCGATTTTACGGTGCTGGCCGAGACGTACGCGGTAGAGGGCGAGTTTGGTGGAGTCGGGGGACCAGGCTTTGGCCGAGAGGCGGTAAGCGTTGTCTTCAGAGCCATCGAAGCTAAGAGGTGTGGCGGTGGCAGACTTGACTGGGCGGACCCAGAGGTTGAAATTGCGGATAAAGACTTCGGATTTGCCGTCGGGGGACTTTAGGGGAGTAGTG
>CAZZGS010000884.1:0-2404 GCA_964653845.1 uncultured Bryobacter sp. | reverse complement strand
TCGATTCAACCAAAAACATCTTCATCGAGGGCGACAACCTCGATGCGTTGAAGCTGTTGCAGGAGACCTATCTAGGCAAGGTGAAGTTGATTTATATTGATCCTCCGTACAACACGGGGAATGATTTTATCTATGAAGACGACTTCTCGGAAACGACGCAGTCCTTTCTGGCACGCTCAAACCAGACCGACGAGACAGGGAACAGGCTCGCACTGAATCCCGAAACGAACGGCCGCTTCCACTCTGATTGGCTCACGATGATCTATCCAAGGCTGCTCTTAGCCCGAAACCTACTTAAAGACGATGGCGTCATTTTCATCTCCATTGATGACCATGAAGTCGCTAATCTCCGCAAGGCCTGTGACGCGATCTTTGGGGAAACAAACTTCATAGCGACCATAGTTTGGCAAAAGCGGTATGTGTCGAATGTGACGGCTAAGTGGCTGTCGGATATGCACGACTTTGTAGTCGTCTACGCGAGATGCAAAGCAGCCGTTTCCTTCAACGACTGGAGCCGCACCGAATTGCAGGAGGCCGCATACAAAAATCCGGATGATGACCCGCGGGGATCCTGGCGAGCTCAGGACCTCTCCGCCAGCAAGCCGTACTCGGCGGGGCTGTTTGAGATAACTGGACCCACAGGCCTTAAGTTTTCTCCTCCCCCTAACCGCTACTGGCGATGCAACGAGACGCAATTCAATAAGTGGGGGAACGACAAGCGAATTTGGTGGGGCGTGAATCAAGATGCCCGGCCGATGCTGAAGTCGTTCTTGAACGAATCGGAACGCGGAATAACACCGCACACATGGTGGGGCCACGACTTCGCGGGGCACAACAAAGAAGCAACGTTAGAAGTGAAGGCTCTATTTGGCGGGAATTCGCCATTCGACACCCCCAAGCCGGTTCGGCTCATCAGGCGAATGCTCGAGCTTTGCACTGAACCTGACTCCCTTGTTTTCGACTTCTTTGCTGGCTCATGCACTACGGCGCACGCAGTGATGGCTCAGAATGCAGAGGACGGCGGTGCGCGGCGTTGTATTTCGGTGCAACTGCCCCAACCTTGCGACCCAGAATCAGAAGCCCACAAGAGCGGTTATGCCACAATCACCGATACAGGGAAAGAGCGAATACGTCGCGCCGGGGCCGAACTCAGGGAAACGGTTCCACTGAAGGCATTAGATTTAGACACGGGCTTCCGTGTACTTAAGATAGACGCTTCCAATATGAAGGATGTCTTCTACACGCCGGACGAATCGAAGCAAGGTGACCTTCTGAAGCAGATCGACAATATTCGGGAGGACCGCACCCCGGAAGATCTATTGTTCCAAGTGCTGGTGGACTGGGGCGTGGACCTGGCCTTGCCCATCGCGCAAGAGAACATCGACGGCAAGACTGTCTTCTTCGTCGATGGAAACGCGCTTGCCGCCTGCTTCGACCAGGACGTGACCGATGATCTGGTGAAGGAGATTGCCAAACGGAAGCCGCTCCGCGCCGTCTTCCGCGATAGCAGCTACAGCAGCGATTCTGTGAAAATCAACGTCGAGCAGATCTTCAAGCTAATGGCTCCTTCTACGGAGGTCCGGTCCCTCTAGCATCAAATCGTGTTGACGAAATGTATCAAAAAAGATACCGTGGTGGGAGAGGATGGACTTGAAACGGCTTCCTGCACATTTTTACCGGTCCGACAGTGGTCGCGAGCCGGTGCGGGATTGGCTGAAAGGCTTGGACTTGGCGGACCGCAAGGCGATTGGGGAAGACATCAAGGATGTCGAGTTGTCCTGGCCGATCGGGATGCCTCTAATTCGCTCGCTCGGGCATACTCTTTGGGAAGTGCGGTCCACGTTGGCCCACGGCCGAATCGCCCGGGTACTATTTTGCGTAGCCGGAGCACAAATGGTCTTGCTGCATGGCTTTATCAAAAAGACGCAGAAGACACCGAAGCAGGAGATCGACTTAGCAATGAAGCGAATGAAAGGACAAGACCGGCGATGAAGAAGAAAAACATTGGATCATCTTTCGATAGCTGGCTTCGTGACGAAGGTATCCACGAAGAAGTTAGTTCCACCGCCATCAAGCGGGTGCTGGCGCGCCAAGTGGAAGCGGCGATGGAAGAGCAAAAGGTATCGAAAGCGGAGATGGCCAAACGCATGCATACCAGCCGCGCCGCGCTGAATCGTTTGCTAGACCCCAACCACGATGCGGTGACGCTGAGCACATTGCAAAGAGCCGCGGCGGCGTTAGGCCGTGAAATCAGGCTGGAGCTGGTCTAGACATGGGCAAAAATTTCATGGTCCCGGTAAAGTGAAGCTCAAGTTTAAGCAGCAAACGTTCCAGACCGACGCGGTGATGGCAGTGGTGGCCTGCTTCCAGGGCCAACCGCTGGGCGGCGGCGTGGTTTATCGGG
>CAZZGS010000883.1:0-2405 GCA_964653845.1 uncultured Bryobacter sp. | reverse complement strand
GAATGCCGTCGTTTACCGCTGCCTGGCCAAAGACCCTTCACAACGCTATCAGCGGGCAAGAGACTTAGTCGTCGATCTGGATCGCATCGAAGCCCCCAGCAATGAACCCACCTTTGCGCTCACTCTCGAAGCACCGAGGGCCGCAGTCAATACGCCACCGCCTTCACAAGCCTCGCCACGGAGCATGATGGGACTGTGGATCCTACTGGCAGTCTTGCTTGCAACGGGCGGTGGCTTCTTGTTTTGGCGTGGGCTTGGCACTGCCCTTCCCAGCGAAAAGCATCTGGTGGTGCTTCCCTTCACGAACTCCGGTGGAGATGCTGCCAACGCCGCTATCAGCGACGGCCTGCGAGAGACTCTGACTAGCCGCTTAAGTAGCCTCGAGAGCCAGGATGCCTCGCTCTGGGTGGCCCCGGCGAGCGAAGTCCGTCGTCGTAATATCGAAAACGCCGCTGCCGCCCAACGCGTCTTGGGAGCAAACCTGGTAGTCACTGGGAACCTGCAACGGGATGCAGGCGGCGCACGCCTCACTCTGAATCTGGTGGATACTCGCACCCTCAAACAACTGGGTTCAGCCGTGATCGAAGATCGACTCGGCGACTTCTCAGCCCTGCAGGACAATGCCCTCAACCAGCTCGCACGACTTCTGAAGGTGGATGTGAAACCCGCAACAACAGCCGCGGTTAGCGGGGAAAGTGCAGCACCGACAGCCTACGCATCCTACCTCAAGGGACTCAGTTACCTGCAACGTTATGACAAACCCGGTAGTCTGGATACGTCGATTCAGCACTTCAATGATGCGCTCAAGATTGACCCCCGCTTCGCTCTGGCCTATGCCAAAATTGCCGAGGCCAAGCGGCTGAAATCCAAACTCACTGGAGATTCGAACTTACTCGAACAAGCACTCGCCGACGGCCAGCGTGGTGCCGAAATAAACGATCAGCTCGCACCGGTGCATGTCGCACTGGGCGGAATCCATTTGGATGCGGGGCGCAATGACTTGGCGGTACAGGAATTTCAACGGGCCTTGGCGCTCGATCCACGCAATGCAGAAGGGCACCAGCGTTTGGCCAGCGCATACCAGTCCATGGGGCGACCGGTCGACGCCGAGTCCAGTCTTAAGAAAGCCATCGCGTTGCGGCCGGATTATTGGGACGGGTACAACGCCCTGGGAGTATTTTATGTGCGCACGTCAAAATATCCAGAAGCTGCAACTCAGTTTCGCAAAGTGCTGGAAATAACTCCCGACAATGCGAACGCCTGGATCAATCTGGGTGTGTGCCTAAGAAATACGCGCGATATCGCAGGGGCGCGCAAGGCTTACGAGAGGTCCATCGCGATCACGCCGAGCTACGCGGCCTACTCCAATCTTGCAGTAGTTGTTTACGGGGAGGCAGACTATGCCAAGGCAGCGGAAATTTACGAAAAAGCATTGAAGATGGACGATCACAATTGGCGCACCTGGCTTGGCCTCGCGCAAGCCAACCTGGCCGCCAGTTTGGAGGCAAAGGCCAGGCCGGCACTGGAACGTGCCGTTAAACTTACCGAAGCTGCCCTTACAGCGAACCCTAACGATGCCAATACTCACGCCTATGTCGCTTTTGAATATGCATATCTCGGCTCTCGGCAGAAGGCGTTAAGCCACGTCGAAACCGCATTGGCACTTAGTCCAGACGACCCGGGGGTCTTGTCTCTGGCCGGAGGAGTTTACGAGAAACTGGGAGATAGACCAGCAGCGTTAAAATGGCTGAAAGCTGCACTGGCGCAAGGGGCGTCTCGGGAAACGCTCCAACGAGACCCAAATTTAAAAGCATTGAGAGAAGATCCTGCGTTCCAGTCGCTTTTGAAGTAGTATGGTGAAACCCTTAAAGGAGGGAATGGTATGGCAACTTTACCTGCTGAAAACCCAATTCAATGCGTTATCACTCAAAAATGCACAGCTAACCCACAAATTTCGCTACTGCTCCTCGGAATTCGCAATCAGATTCAGTGGAAGGCAGCACCGCCGAGTTCGAGCTACACGCTTAAACTGCCGGGAGGCTATTTCGAAGGTCATCCCAATGACTTTGATCTTGTAATTACAGGAAATGTTTTCCTGCCTGTCATTCCGCTTGTTGCAATCAAAGCTTGCAGAATCGGGCCTTACATCTATGACAGCAGCGGAACAACCTGCGCAACAATAGCTGAACCCCCAGAAATCATTATTGGATCTTAAACCAGCGACGTTTTCAGAAAACGATCTCAGTTTCAAGAACCTCGGGACTGGTGGGACTCCCTGCCGGCGCACCTTTTCAAAGGTGGCTTTTCTGTATGTTTAGCCTACTCGGAGTTTCCACTCAATTTTCCAGCGGCCGGAAGCTGCCATCTGGGGACAAGTCGTACTCTCGTCCCTGATTGGAATAAAC
>CAZZGS010000882.1:0-2410 GCA_964653845.1 uncultured Bryobacter sp. | reverse complement strand
GCTCTTTGCCTCGATCTTTGTCCCACTTTATTCTCGGAGGCGCCCGCAAAACGCAAGTGCCTTTCGCGCGCGCCCCCAATGGCCTAGCGAGCATGAAAGGTCGAATGTTCATTCGCACTCCGTCGTTTAGGTCCGGTTCCCACCCTATGGGTTGCTCGACGAGAGGCTTCCATCGAACAAAAATGTCGTACGGCATTTCGCCCCGCAGAATTTTTTCCAGTTCCGCTTTCAAATGTTCTGCAGCGGCGACTCGCGCATCAGCCCCATCGACACCCGTTACCTGATCCGCACGCTGACGATCAATCCAATCGCCGAGGAAGGTGTATATCAACGACTCAAGCGTCCGCTTGCCCTCTCCATTCGGTCCAGCGAGCCTGTGATAGTTGACCAGCGCATGAAAGCCGTCCCGCCTACCGTCCCAGATGTGCCAAATGAACGGCCTTTCCTGGAATTCCGCACAGTGTTGCGAAAAGAATCCTTCGCGGAACCAATCGTCAAGGGTTCTGCCTTTGAATCCGATATCGCTGAGTAGGGTGGAGAGTCTGGCGGCTGACCATTCGTCACCAAACGCGTCGGCAAGCAATGCAACCAGGCGATCTGCTGCTGCCGACCGTCCACGAACAGGGTCAAGACAAACAATTCCGCTGACCTCGCCGTGTCTATCTACCCCGTCTCCGGAAATTTGCTCATATCCCGGTACCGTAGTGCCGGTGCAGCGAGGCCAGCGATATCCGAGTAGTCGCGCGACGGCAGCTTGAAGGGGACTCTTGCTATTGCGAGGATTGCCATCAAATACCCACTGGGTATGGTCATTGCTTACAGGCGATCCAACCCCAGTTGGATATACGCTGTTTGCGTGCTTGCCCCAACGGTCTAAATCAAATGGAATTTTGGCAAGGGTGGCGTTTGTTACCGATACCTTCTGGTTCAGCTTTCTCACCGCCGGTGCATATTCATCCGACGCGCAGAAAGAGTAGATCGCCGCGAGCGCACTCACGTCCTTCGGTACGATTACAGCGACGTTGCAGTCGAACTTAACTCCTGGATATATGGCCACAGGTAAGTTACTCATCCTGTTTACCGCAACCCCGAGCGAGTTCCATGCTTCACTACCCGACTTCCAGCCGCCGAGCCTACCTTCGGTCTTAAGCGCTAGGGCGTGCCGATAGTACCGACCTACCCCGTCATCCCAGAAAAGTATGTAGGAGCAACCCCCAACCTCTCCCGTCACATCAGGCGCCATCTGAAACAGTTCCCAACCGTTTGAGACGGAAGAACGCTCCCAGAAATATTGAACAAACTGCGCGTTGTCGCTAGTAGCGAGGCCTTGATAAGAGGTCGCGTAGCTCTCCAAGAGCTTCGCACCAGATGTAGTGCTGTATCCAATTACTGCATCAGGATTCGACAGTTGATTTTTTTGGTTGTGCTGGACCGCCTGTATTTCCTTGAGACGCAATGCCTTTGATGCCGCAGGCGAAACGTCCGATACGTCGAGAAGGTTAAAGTTAGCCTCTTCCGGCTTTGAGTTACATATTGTTGTGAGCGCGACATTGACGACCTCTCCCGAGATGGCCTCAAACGCCCCCGGACCAAGCTTCGCGAGAAGATTCCAAGTAACGTCAGACAGTAACTGGGACCGCAGTTGCTTGTACCGCCCCAGGAATAGCCAATACTGTGGAACTACGAGGGCGGCAGCTCCCCCCGAAGAACAAAGACCGGTGCAACGCTGAACAAAAACTGTCGCCAAGTCCGCCTTCGCCAGCGGATAGAACTCCTCACAGAAATCCCTTAGTTTCTCAACTTGCATTTCACGTCCAAGGTAAGGGACGTTTGTGGACACCAACGTGAACTTGCTGGCCAGTATTTCTGCGGCCTTACCCAAGCCCTGCGCCGCCACCGCCATCTCTGCTATTTCAACGGTGGTCGTAGCAGCCAATACTTCGCGCAACATCGGCTGTATTTGCGAGAACTCCGCAGCGAACATGTCGCCACGCACGCTCCGAGGATCGATAAGACTTCCCAACGTCGGCGCCAGCACAAATACGTCATAAAGTCGCTCTAGCCCGGTCTTAATTCGAGCGGAGAATAGATTTTCCTTGGAACCCAATAGATCCCGATCAGGAGGCATCGGGGACGCAGCGGAAGCACGGTCTGCGAGCTTTTCCCACTCGCTTTTGTTGACGCCTAGCGAAAGCCCAGAACACGCTAGATGAAGTGACGGGAGAGCGCGGTACCCGATCCGCCGCCACGCGGCCAGCGCGAGGTTGAACACCGCGATCTGAGTGCATCGAGGGTCTATTTCGAGGCCGAAGAGGTTGTCGCGAAGCACCGCTTCGATCGCAGCTTCCGGCGGCAAGGACTCCTCCTTTAAGCGCATCGCAGCAAGCATCGGCAGCGCGAACACCAGAAA
>CAZZGS010000881.1:0-2412 GCA_964653845.1 uncultured Bryobacter sp. | reverse complement strand
TCTCTAATGCGACGCAGATCCTTTATCTCCATCCCGGCGGTAGCCGCAGTCATTCCAACTTCTCTACCGGCAGCACTCCCCGACGACACCCTGCTCAAAGCCATGCGCGACGAGCTCAAGCGCTCTCTCAAAAAGCTCCAGCTAGAGAACCTCGAAAAACCCTACTTCCTCAGCTATCGCATCATCGAAACGCAAACCACCGGCGCCTCTGCCTCTTTTGGTGCCCTGTCCTCCTCTACTGATTTCCGTCGTCGCATACTCGCCACAGACTGCCGCGTCGGCTCCTACGAGATGGACAATACTAACTATTACTCCGCACGCAACGCCATGTCCGGGGTAATCCGCGTCCAAGCCAATTTCGGCCTAAACCTGCCTCTCGACGATGATTACGATGAGATCCGTCGCCAACTCTGGCTCTCCACCGACGCCAGCTACAAACAAGCCCTCGACGACTTGGCCAAAAAGCGTGCCGCCCTTGAAAACCGCACGCGCACCGGCGCAGCCATCGCTGACCTCTCGAAAGAAGAAAAGACTGAGACTGTTGAAAACGAGAGCCTAAGCCTTCTCACCAAAACAAAGTCCGAAACCCTCGCCAAACAGCTCTCCGCCCTCTTCCGCGACGCAAAGGGCATCGACAACTCCGGCGTCCGCATAGAGTCGACAAATGTACTCACCCGCTTCGTCTCAAGCGAGGGCACTGAGTTCTGGCGCAACACCCCCAGCATCATGCTCAATTGGTATGGCGAAGCTCAGGCTTCCGACGGCATGCCCGTCAGCGACGTCGAATCCCACTATTTCAACTCGGCGAGCGAAATCCCTTCCCACGACTTGCTGACAAAGCAGATCCGCGCTTTCCAGAAACGTCTCCTCGACTTGAGCGCAGCCAAGACCCTGACCCGATATGCCGGCCCTGTCATCTTCGAAGGCCAGGCCGCCGCAGAACTCTTCGCCCAGGGCTTCGCGACAGCCCTCCTCGGTACACCCCGCATTGTCGTTGACGACCAGCGCTTCGAGGGCATCTTCGGAGCCAACACCGGCGTCTTCTCCGACAAGATCTCGACGCGTGTCCTGCCCAGCCACATGCGCCTCACCGACGACCCAACACGTCCCAATCTTGCCGGCACCTACAAGGTCGATGAAGATGGCGTGAAGACCAAGCCAACAATAGTCGTCCAGGGCGGCATCCTCAAGCGTCTCCTCAATACAAGATCGCTCGTCCCGGGAGTGACAGACTCCACAGGCAACCGCCGCGGTGCCGGCCTCGCCCCTTCAAACCTCATCCTCGAATCTTCCAAAGCTGTCCCCGCCGCGCAGCTCAAGCAAGACCTCCTGCAGATCGTCAAAGACCGCAACCTCGAATTCGGTGTCATGATCCGCAAGATCGCCAACCCCGCCGACCAGTTTGCCAAACCCCGCGGCCGCATGGTCATCTTCACCGGTGGCTCTGCAGGCCAGTCCCTACAACTCTCTCCCGTCATAGAAGCAGTCAAGGTCTTCCCTGATGGCCGCGAAGAGCTCCTTCGCAACATCGAAATCTCCGGCTTCAACACCAGTGCTTTCCGAGACCTCTCCGGCGTCTCTCAGGAAACCATCACTTACACCGCCCAGTTCAGAAACCCGCGCTTGTCACCGCTCATGGGTGGCATGATCATGCAGGGCCGGGTCCTCGCAACCTACATCGTCCCTGCACTTCTCTTCGAAGATGTGACGCTCCAACTACCCGCCGGCGAAGTACCCAAACTACCCTTCATCGCTCACCCCAGCTTCGCTTAGAACTTTTTGATTGTACTGCAACAAATCTGTGAAAGAATCCAAGCTTAGACTATGCAACGTCGAGTAATGGCTTTCGTACTAGCGGGCGGCAAGGGCACCCGTCTTTACCCTTTAACCAAGGAAAGGGCCAAGCCTGCCGTTCCCTTCGGCGGCAGATATCGCATCTGCGATTTCGTCCTCTCAAACTTGATCAATTCTGGCATTTATTCGATCTATGTGCTGATCCAGTTCAAGAGCCAATCGCTCCTCCAGCACTTGCGCGATGGCTGGGAATTCTCAGGCCTCCTCAAGAACCACTTTTGCATTCCTGTCCCTGCGCAGATGCGCTCACCTGGTGAGAGCTGGTACAGCGGCACCGCCGACGCGATCTATCAAAATGTCAACCTCATCGAACAGGCAGAACCCGATGTCATCGCCATCTTTGGCGCAGACCATATCTACCGTATGAACATCCGCGAGATGATCGAGTTCCACATCGACAAGGGCTCCGATGCCACCATTGCTGCCATCCCGGTCGACAAGAAGTACGCCAGCGAATTCGGCGTCATCGAAGCGGCTCCCGGCGGCTCCATCATCGGCTTCCACGAAAAGAATCCCGACTCTCCCACCATGCCCGGAGACCCAAGCCGTGTCTACGCC
>CAZZGS010000880.1:0-2413 GCA_964653845.1 uncultured Bryobacter sp. | reverse complement strand
TAAACCTAACTGCTCCGCAGAAACTGGTGGGTGAGGACGCGGCAAACCCTAAACGGCGTGTTTTAAGAAACTTTGACCAGATCCGGCCGCTTCAACTGCCGGATTTAGGTTCAAGGCAACCCCTCCATGGGCCTCCTCGCCAACCCGCCCACCATCTCCACCCCCACCGTCTACTTCGGCCAAATCTCAGACATCGGCCGCAACACCGGCGGCGGTATCCTCGCGCCAACGGGGACCGTAACGGGACTAATCGGTGACGTTCCCATGCCCACGGTCCATAACTTCAGCTTCGGCATCCAACAGCAAATCAGCCGTGGACTCATCTTCGACGTGTCCTACGTTGGCTCCATCACCCGGAACTTCCTCTGGCAGCGAAATATCAATGCCGTCCCCCTCGGCTCTACGCACATCGATATCAATCCCCAAAACATTGACCCCACTGTGCCCACCCGCGCCCTCAACCCCAACTTCCTTCGCCCCTTCCAGGGCTACGGAAATATAAACATGTTCGAGTTCGGGTCCACCTCCAGCTACAATTCGCTCCAATTCAGCATGAACCAGCGTTTCGGCCGCAGTGCCACCTGGGGCATCAGCTACACCTTATCCAAAGCCCTCCGCGCCAGCGAGACCGACACCACCGGCGTTCACCCCTTCTACAGCCCCAGAAACTTCAACTACGGCCCTCTCGATTACGACCGCACCCACGTCCTGAATCTCCGCTACAACTGGACCATGCCCCAATGGGGCAAGAAGTACAACTGGGGCCATGCCCGCCATATCACCGACGGCTGGCAGCTCTCCGGCATCACGCGCATGCAAAGCGGCGCGCCCTTCACGCCCGGCTTTTCACTCGTCAGTGGCCTGGACATAACGGGCACCCCCACCCTGGGAGCCCGCCTGAATGTCCTCGACCCCGCCGCGCCTCCGGAGACCCGCTTCATCCCGCCCACCCGCGGACAGATCGGCAATGTCGGCGAAGGCATCCTCCGCCGCCCCGGCTTCACCAACTGGGACTTAAGCGTCTACCGCAATCTCCGCTTAGGCGAGGGCAAGCAACTCCAGTTACGAGTCGAGTCCTACAACACCCCCAACTCCGCCCAGTGGAACAGCATCGACCAAACGGCCCGCTTCGATGCTCAGAACAATCAGATCAACTCTATCTTTCTGGAACCACTAACGGCCCGCAGCCCGCGCCGGGTTCAGCTCGCGATGCGGTTGACCTGGTAACTCGGACAGCCGGTTTCAACCCCCGCGGAATGCGGGAGCCTTGAACAATTCTTGGAAGCACAGCGCGACGCCAATGTCTTGAGTTTTCTAAACCGGTACTTTAAACTTCTCATAGGTGCGCTTCGTTGGAAGCGCCATCGCCGCTACCGTCCTGACTGTAGCAAGGCAGTTTCCCGCCCTCGTTCTTACCGGCCCTCTCTGGCCACCCAACCAGCGCTCGGGTCGCTTCCCAGCCTCGTCCCATCCTAATCCACAGTCAGTATCAGTCTGGCAGATCGAACATCGATTTTCCAGGTCAAGAGTAAACAATCAGACCCGCAACATTTATCCTGTTGATAACATTTCCATTTGAGGCGACACGACCGGACAATGTAATTGACGCGGAACAGGAGTTCCAGTCGATCATGTTTTCCAATGCTATTGATCTGGTAGCGCGCGTGAAGAGGTATCCCGCACAAAAGGCTACTGCGCCGGGAACCAGGGGATGCAAATGCATTGTTTCCCCTCTTCATCGTTCCTGCATAGCCATTTCAGATCCCCAGGTCCATCCACTGGTATGACAGGCCCAGCTGCTGGATCCCCTGTCGCAAGGCGGATGTCGGTTGCGTTGGTCCTGCTGAATCGGTCAAAATACGTCAGAGAATTGGGATCCACGGGTGCACATCGCCCGTATTCGCAGGTTTGGGCGCGCACTGGAGTCCCGGGAGCAAGCGTCAATAGAAGCTCCTTCGCGGAACATGATGCGTTGGCCCGTGGAAGGGAGACCTGCAGGATGGGCGACAAGTTCCACTTGTTGACAAGTAAGGTCCGTATGGCCTTCTCGTGAGCGAAACTCACAATACAGCAGGCGCCGAACGCTAAGACCATCAAGGAACGCAGTAACATTAGATTCTCCTTTTCTCAAGCGGACTAACCGTCTCCATCCCGGCACTTTTCAGTACGGACTCGCCAAAGCGGGTTCGTCTGCCGTCAATAGTATGAGCGCAGAAAACTCCCGAAAGCCATCAAAATTCCCGAAAATTGTCGCTGGCAGGGCGAAGGCTTGCGTGGGAGTGAATTCTGGCAATAGCAATCAACCTAAATCCGGCAGTTCAGTGGTCCTGGCCGTCGCAATCTATTGATTCCATTCCGTAAACCTAACTGCTCCGCAGAAACTGGTGGGTGAGGACGCGGCAAACCCTAAACG
>CAZZGS010000879.1:0-2417 GCA_964653845.1 uncultured Bryobacter sp. | reverse complement strand
GCTCAAGCATCGGCTTGCTGCTCTGCGCCGCTGGTTTGCTGGTCAACAATACGAAAGCCGCCTTCTTCGCCGGGTTTGCCCAGCACAAAGTCCCAACCGAGCCAGAATGCCCAAAGGTGCCCCGCTTCTGGTCTGTCCCCCAACCAATGCCCCATTCCATATTCAGCCCTGCGTTCTGATCGGTAGTCATCAGCCGGGCCGTCTCAGATTTCACGACACGATCGTCAGGTACCGCGAAATACGTTAAAAGCTTAAGAACATCTTCTGCCGAAGCAAAGGCCCCGCCCCAGGGCGCACCCAGCTTGCGCCAATAAGCGCTATTCCAATCCCAGTCGCTTCCGTCCTGCCCCTGGCTCTTCACTGTCTCTTCCAGCTTCCTCGACCCAAGCCCAAGCGAAGTCTGCCTCATCCCCAGCGGGCGAAACACATTCGCTTCAAGATACGCAGGAAGCTTCTGCTTTGTGACGCGCTCAACAATCGCAGCGGCCAGCAAGATCCCCATACTCTGATAACTCTGCTTAGTCCCGGGCGCAAACAGCAACGGCACCCGGCAAGCCCCAGTGATAAACCCCTCAAGCCTCGCATGGCGCTTCCGCAGCGCATCATTATCGGGAAGCATATCCGGTAATCCCGAAGTATGCGTAAGCAGATGACGCACCAACACCCGGCCATCGCCAAATTCCGGAATGAACTTCTGCACCGCGTCTGTTAGCTGCACCTGCTTCTTGTCCACCAACTGCATCACAGCCGTAGCAGTCATTGGCTTCGTAATCGAAGCCAGCAGAAAGACGCTATTCCTCTTGGCAATCCCATGCGTGAAAACCTGCCGCTCCCGCCCGCGCTCAAAAACAAGCACAGCCGAGTCCACCTCATTCGCCTTGGCCAACCGCTCAAACTGAGCTTGCAGATCTTCCGCTCGCATCATCGCGAGAAAGCTTCGCCTTCGCATATTCAATAGTGGGTCCTGACAAGGGATACTGACAGAGAGCAAACTAATATGCAACTGTCCGCAGTAATTACTGCTGCTGCACCGAAGCAGCGCCACCTCCTCCATCAGACCTTGGCTAAGGCCGACGCCCAACTTGAAACAGTCGCCCAGTTTGCGATGAATCTTCTGATGCCAGAAGGCAGAGAGCCGCTGGTCGACAGGGTGTCAATCATCATCCCGAAAGGCGAAACCGGCCTCTTCGAGCATTTGCACAACATCACCCTCATTGAGCAGGAAGAACCTGCCGGCTACATTCACGCCCTCTATAAGGCCCGTGATTTCGTAGGCAACTCGCCCTTCCTCCACCTCGTCGGCGACCATTTCTATATGGCCAACGACGGCCCGCCCTGGACACTCGTAGAATCGCTCATCGAGACCTTCAAGCGAGAACAAACCACCATCTCTGCGGTCCAACCTACACGCGAGTCACTTCTCCCCTTCTTCGGTGCCGTGGGCGGAACTCCCCGCCATAGTCCCAACGCACAGCCTCTATATCTTGTCGACACAGTAATCGAGAAGCCAACCCCGACAGAAGCTGAACAGCGCCTCATCGTCTCGGGCCTCCGCGCAGGCCACTATCTCTGCTTCTTCGGCCTGCACATCTTCACCCCATCGCTGATGCAGCTCCTCGACGAAAGCCCCACCCCTCCACCAACACTCTCAGCAGCTTTGCAAACGCTGGCCCAGAGAGAGCCCGTCCTCGCCACCATCCTCCCAGGCTCTCGCTTCGATTTAGGCGCACGCTACGGAATCCTCCAGGCTCAACTCGCACTCGCACTCAAAGGCCCCGACCGCGAAGAGATCCTCGCCCTCATCCTGGAATTGATGGCACGATGACCCTGATCGAGATTCTGACTTCTGCCGAGCTTCGCGACACGCCATTTGAAGATTGGACCACGGGCAAATCCCTCGAAGAATTAGAAGCAGCCTCAGCCGGGCTCGAAGTCTTTCGCGCCAATACGACCAACCTTTATCAGAAAGTGCGGGCGCTCCTTTTCTTAAGTAGCCTGCACCAATTCCACTTGGTCCCACTCGCAACGGGCTCCACTCTCCTGCCTTACTCCGCCGTCGAACATATCCGCAGCAGACACTTCGAGCGCGGCATCGGCGAAGTCCTGGCGGCAAGCGCTTCTGGCGGCAACAGCCCCGCCCTGTCAAGCGCACTCGCCGCGGCCTACCGTGGTCTTGCCTTCCAGACCCTCGCCGAACAAGTGCGCCGCAGCGTGCGCTCCTTCCCCGGTAACCAGTGGATGTTCCGCACCGGCCACCACAGCGACTACCCGATCCGCCTTCACCCTGACCTCCTTCAGTCCCAGCCCTACCCTGTCCTGCATGAACAAACTCCCGTCCGAATGGACCTGAGCCACAGTGCCTGGAGCGACATCTTTTTCCTCGCGATGGATTACCCCGAAGGCGCACGCGTCATCAA
>CAZZGS010000878.1:0-2421 GCA_964653845.1 uncultured Bryobacter sp. | reverse complement strand
GCAAGGCACTGCTCCGCCTCCGGCAAGCTTTTTGCCTGCCTGGCCATCTGCTCCAACGTCTGCCACGCCGGGCTTCGCTTCGCGATTAAGTCACGTGTGTTTTTCCATTCCGCAATCTTTGCCTTTAGATCCGACTCTTTTTGCTTTATGACAAGTAGCTGCTCGTTGCCAACATGCTTGCGCATGTCTTCGATGTCGATTGTCGAAGGGACGGAAGGCAGCGGCGCAGGGCCTCCGGCTTGGGTAGACAACAAAAGCAGAGCTTTCAGGAAATCTGGAGCCTTCGCCGCCTCTTCAGTGCTTTTGCACTCCACATCAAGCAGCTTGAAGAGAGCACGAATTGCGATTCGCTCTTGTACGCTTAGAGTTGTTTTCTCGACGCGAAATTCTGTTTTAGGCACTTTGCCCTGGTCCAGTTGCCCCGGTGCAACTGCGACCCCGTTCAAGGTGGCAGTCAGATGCTGGCTGCGGTGTAACGCGATCAAGGCAGTGTCTACAGCGTCTTGCGGCCAACCGAAAGGGTTCGTCTCCAGATCTTTACGAATTTGAGTACCCACTTTGCCAGAGCCGATCGTGCTGAGTACCTGTTGGCACACTGGATGCTGCTCAATCGGCCCGTCGTACTTTAACGGTGAGAAAGGTTGATCGGCACCGTCGCGAGCGCGCTTCATCGCTGATTCCCAGGCTGATGCGGCAAAATCCGCATCCTTAAACCGGGGGAAAAGCCGGACTAGCGAAGCTTCTGCGCCGATCTTCAGCTTTTCTTCCAACGTGAGTTGCAGAAGTTCGTTTCCGCCACCTTGGAAAACCTTGGCACCGGCAACAATGTCCTGAATCAGGTCTTTGCGCTGCCGCTCGGCCAATTGCCTTCTGCTGTCCATACTCTGCTTTGCAAGTTGCCCTGGCTCCCCGGACGGCACTCCTTTGGCTTTGATCGTCTCGTCGGCGGCCTGTTCCGTTGCTGTCGCAAGCAGAAGTTCATCCCTCGATTTTTTGGGGACAAACAGATAAAGGACCGCACTGATGACGCCGGCCGCTCGCGCGGCGTCCAGCATTTCTTTCTCTGCTCCTGAAAAGCCATCACGAACCCAGACTGGAATCGACTCTCCATTGGCAGCCGGCGGGTCTTGCCCTCGAAACAGTGTCAGCGTACGCGCTTCTTTGGCCGCTCCCTGGAGTAGCTTTAGGCCACGCGCGATCCGGTCAATCTCAGCTCCCAAATACTGATCCCGCTTCTCATCGAAGTAGGCCGTATTGTTCTTGAACTTCGCTTCGCGCTGCCTGAATTCGAAGTCCCAATTTCGGCCTTCTTCCGTCTGGATGCGGAACGCATCCCCTACGCGCATCAGGACGCCGTCATCAGCCAACTGGTCGAGCAATGCTGAAACTGTGTTGCGCAGCTTTCCGTTGTCTGCGGTGAGGTCATCCACCAAGAGATCGGCAATGTGTTCATTGGAGGCTCGAACGCCGATCGAGACAGCTTCATCGGTGGGCAGTTGCCCAATGAGAAATACGAGGCCGCAGATCCGTTGCCGCAGTCGGCCTTCGGGCCTGCCATCGGAGGCGAGGCTAAGGATGCGCTCGTTGATTTCCCTCGGCAATGCGCCCGTAGTCACCATCTCTGGCGCCAGAGCTTCGTACAAATCGTCGCCGGGGATGACAAAACCAATCGGCTTTTTGGCCAGCCGGGCGACGCAGTCATAAATGATCCGCAACTGAGAACGAAGTTGGCTCTGGGTGCCCGCAGTATCTACTTGGCGGAAGCATTGCTCCCAGAAGCGGCGCCGGACGGGGAGAAGCGGATAGTCTTCCACGATGGTGGCCTTGTCCTCCATCCGCTCTCCAATTTTGGTGCCTTGCAGCTCCCGGGAGATCTCACCGGCATGGGTATCGATGAGTTCCGCGATGGCACCGAGCGCAGTGGTTTTCTTGCGGAGGAGGACTTTGCGCGTGACGGTCTCGACATCGGCATCCGACAGCTGGATTCGAATCGTGAAGCGGTCGAGCATCTTGTTCAGGAGTGCGATTCCAGTCAAGGAAGATTGGCCAGCGCCAACCAGTATGACCTGGCTATCGAGTTGTTTTGAGATCGCCTCTGCGATCTCAGTGATGAGGACCGAGCGGGTCTCCGAATGGCCGATGTACTGCTGGACCTCATCGAGAATCAAGATGGTGCAGGGGACCTGCCCATCCCGGCTAGCGCGTTTCAATACGCGCTTGAACATCGTTAGGAACTCGTCGGTGGTGAGATCTGCCTGCTTCAGCGGAAACTGCGTCTTGATGGTGTCTCGCGCTGCTGCTTCGCCAATGGCAAAGTTGGGATCGCATTTCAAAATCGCTTTGGCGATCAGGGGGCTGACGTAAAGGTTGTTGAGTTCGCTCTCCCACTTCTTGCCCGAAGCTTCGACGCTTCCTTTAACC
>CAZZGS010000877.1:0-2426 GCA_964653845.1 uncultured Bryobacter sp. | reverse complement strand
CCGCTAAAGAAGTGAAACCCGCAGCGATCAAAGTCATCAAGACCCTCGATGCCAGCCCAGGCGACAACACCCCCCCCGAAGCGCAGCGGCGATTGGCGCTGGCGAAATGGATCATCGACCCCGCCAATCCGCTGACCCGCCGGGTGATTGTCAATCGCCTCTGGCACTACCACTTTGGCACCGGCATCGTCGCCACGCCCAGCGATTTTGGTTTCGCCGGCGAGCGTCCTTCGCATCCCAAACTCCTGGACTGGCTTGCTGAGGAAATGCTCGCGCGAAACTGGTCGATCAAGTCGATGCACAAGCTGATTCTCACTTCGTACACTTATCGCCAGAGCAGTGCGCTCAATCCCGAAGCAGCGAAGATCGATGCGGGCAACCGCCTGCTGTGGCGCATGAGTCCGCGCAGGCTCGAAGTCGAAGCAGTGCGCGATTCCGTGCTCGCCATTGCTGGCACGCTCAATCCGCAGACAGGCGGGCCGGGCTTTGAGGACTTCACCTACAAACAGGAATACGCACCGGTCTATCGCTACATCACCGCCGACAAGCCGGCCCTGTGGCGACGCACGGTTTATCGCTACGTCGTCCGCACCACGCAAAACGAATTCCTGCAGGTGCTCGATTGTTCCGATCCTTCCGTACTCACTCCCGTGCGCAATCGCACCACCACCGCGCTGCAGGCCCTGGCGCTTCTCAACAATCCATTCATGGTCGAACAAGCTGGCCACTTCGCCACCCGGCTGCGCAAAGAAGCGGGCAACGACATCGATGCGCAAATCAAGCAGGCCTTCGCGTTCGCCTTTGGCAGGCCCGCGGCGACAGAGGAAATCATCGCCGCGCGCGCCCTGGTGCAATCGCACAGTCTGGAGGCACTTTGCCGCATGCTGCTCAATGCGAATGAATTTGTGTATGTGGATTGACGTAGGGTGGGCACCGCCCACCATGCCTTCGTTGATGGTCAAGATAAAAGGTAATTCGTGGTGGGCAATGTCCACCCTACGCAGATGAATACTCTCAACACAAACCGACTTGCTTCTCGCCGTGAGATTCTTTTCCGCGCGGGCGGTGGCCTTGGCGGTGTCGCCTTGGCTTCGCTGCTTTCGCAGCAAGGTCTGCTCAGGTCCGCCAGTGCTGCCGCGGCATTGCCAACTGCACTGCCGAATGCACTGGCAACCAAGCCGCCAACTTATGCAGCGCGGGCCAAGCGGGTCATCGTCATTTTCTGTCCCGGCGGCATGAGCCATGTGGACACCTTCGATTACAAACCCGAACTCGAAAAGCGAGCAGGCAAACCGTTTGACGCCACCGGCAAGCTGCAATTCTTCGCCTCTAAACCGGGCAACTGTCAGCCGAGCTTCTGGAAGTTTCGTCAGCATGGTGAATGTGGCCGCTGGGTTTCGGATCTGTTTCCCAAACTCGCCGGCTGTGTCGATGACATGGCATTCATCAATTCGATGCACAGCCGCACCGCGCTCCACGGCCCCGGCTGCTTCATGATGAACACCGGTTTCATCCTGCCCGGCTTTCCATCCTTCGGCGCCTGGGTCACCTACGGCCTGGGCAGCGAAACAGAAAATCTCCCCGCCTTCGTCGTGCTCCCCGATCCGCGCGGCTTGCCTCCAGGCGGTGCGATGAACTGGGGCGCAGGCTTTCTCCCCGCCGTGCATCAAGGCACCTCGCTGCGCGTTGGCGGAGCCGGTGAAGACCCGATCGCCGATCTCTTTCCGCCGCGCGATGCCAAGGCGATCACTCCCGCAAGCGAATCGGCCAGCCGGGATTTTCTTTCCATCATCAATCGGCGACACGCCGACCAGCGGGCTGGCAACTCGGAACTCGAAGCCCGCATCAATGCCTACGAACTGGCCGCCCGTCTGCAACTGAGCGCACCGCAGGTGAACGATCTTTCCGGTGAAACCCAGGCCACGAAAGATCTGTATCAACTCGAGCATCCCGAAGTAGGCCCCTTTGGAAAACAATGCCTCATGGCCCGCCGCCTCGTCGAGCGCGGCGTGCGCTTCGTCCAGCTTTTCTGCGGCGCGGAAAACACCACCGCCAAGAAAGTGCGCCCCAACTGGGACTCCCACGAAGACCTCCCACGCGATCACGGCTACTGGGGCCAGGTCCTCGATGGTGGTGCCTCGGCTTTGCTGCAAGACCTCAAGCAGCGCGGCATGCTCGACGACACACTGGTCATCTGCACCTCCGAGTTCGGCCGCCAGCCTGGCGCACAAGGCGGCAAAGGCCGCGATCACAACTCGGGTGCCTTCACCGCCTGGCTCGCAGGCGGCGGCATCAAGGGCGGCAGCCTCGTCGGCGAAACCGATGAACTGGGTTTCAAAGCAGCCGTCGATCCCATGTACTGCTACGACATCCACGCCACCGCCTTGCACCTGCTTGGCCTGCATCACGAAAAGCTCACCTACTAC
>CAZZGS010000876.1:0-2426 GCA_964653845.1 uncultured Bryobacter sp. | reverse complement strand
GTGGGGACGGGGACGGAGCTGTATTCGAAGAGGCCGATGTTGGCGACCAGGACACGGTTGCCGGAGACGGCGATTGCGTAGGGGTATCTGCCAACAGGGACAGAGCTGATGGCGCGACGCTCGGTGGTGTCGATCACGGCGAGGCGAAAGTTGGTGACATCGGCGCAGTAGAGGTATCGGCCATCGGGGGAGAGCTTGACGTCGACGGCGTAGCTGTCGTTGTAGAGCTTGCTGTTGAGGTTGATATCGGATTGGAATTGGCCGGTGGCGGTGTCGAAGACGAAGATGGTGCCGCGTTCGCCGCTGCTCCAATAGAGGAGGGTGCCGTCGGGTGAGAAGTCGGCACCGCCGGCATTGAGGTGGATGCGGCGATTGCCTCCTGGGGCGGGCGGCTTCAGTTCGGTGATTTTGGGTGAGCCGGTTTGCCAGCCGGTGACCAGTTGGCCAATGCCGTCACTGGCGATGAAGAGGCGGGAGCCGTCTCGGCTGATGGCCATGCCGTGGGGGAAGCGCGCGAGGGGGTAGTGATTGCCGAGCGGCTCGAGGAAGCGGCCATTGGGCAGAATAGTGACGCCGGTGGGGTTGTGGACGGCGTAGGCGTCGCCGGCGGGAGCATGCAAATGTGGCTTCGTTTGGGCGTGGGAGGAGAGAGAGAGGAAGAGTAGGAAAGCGAACGATCTCATTGATGGAACTTTAGCGCAAGCGGGTGACCGGATGGTGAATTTTGGATTGCAGGAAGATGATGGGCGTTACGAAATTGGTGATTTTCGATGATTATCCGATTGGGGTCCGGACTTTTTCTCCGATGCTTGAAGACAATCTCTGAAAGTGTTTCAGATTCCAGGTGTAGAGCAACGCGGCGCGGCTCTTTAGAAAACATTGCCCGATGAGGGCATCGTATATTCCTCCGCTGGAAGCTCCACTGGCAGCGGCCAAATCTGCAGCGGTCAGGTACTCATCGCCATCGAGCGAGATTGCCGTTAGTTTTTCACGGAGGCTACCGAGAAAGAGCACGGCTTCGACCGCGCTGACTCGCCTGTTGCCTGGCATTGCTGTGAGCGTAGCGTAGACCTCAGCCAGACTGTGTGCAGCACAGCAGGCATCTTTGCGTTTGTGACGGAGGAGCAAGTCGAAGCTTGCCTTGTGATGCTCGTGGTCTTCGTAGAATGCAGCAACCAGGACGGAGGTGTCGAGGAATGCCTTCACTCGCCGCGCCTTCCCTGGCGGATGTCTTCGAGGACACGATCGGTTTCTGCGGCGAGGATTGGGGTGCCTGCCGAGAAGATCCAAACTCCCTGGCTCTTTCGTAAGCGCGTGGCGCTGCGAGAAGGGCGGAGGGTTACTTGTCCGCCGCCGGAGATGAGATCAAGGCTGTCACCTGGCTCGAGGCGAAGTTCGTCGCGAACCTTTTTGGGGAGCACCATTCGGCCAGCTTTATCCACTGTGATCGTGGTTTCCATCAATGGTATTTTACCATTTCAAATGGTAATTCTGGACGACAACCAAGGGTTTTTTATGAATGTTGGGGTGAGGGGCATTAATGGTTTGGTTTATGGCCGAATCGGGAGCAAGGGCAATTCTCTGAAGTGCGCATCGCGGGTGATGAGGACGCAGCCGTGCTCGAGGGCCAGGGCAGCGATCCAAACATCATTGCGTGGAATAGAGCGGCCCTTTGAGAAAAGGTAGACATCGATCCCGGCATATCGAAGGGCAGTTTCGGCCGTTACATTGAGGATGGAAATTGAGGGCTTATTGAGAAACGTGTTTAGTTGGATTTCGTTTTGAGATTGACGATTGCCACGGCGGAAGCCACTGTGGAGTTCGCCCAGCACAATTGCAGGAACCATAACTTGCTAGACAGAGGTGTCGAGGAGCGCCTTCACGACTTCCAGTCTTGCGGGTCGATCATTCGCATTGCGGCGAGAGTGCTGTCGAATTGGGCCGCAGCCTCCGTGCTCCACGAGCCAGCAAATTCGTCGAAATTAGTGTTGCGTTTGCTGGGACCTAAAGCCAAGGCAAGCAACTGTGTGGCTGCCTTGTTTAAGCTGATGCCTTCTCGATTGCTCTTGTCCACAATTGCCTTCTCAAGTTCTGGGGGGAGATTGCGGAGTGAGATTGTCATCGTCTAAGTGTGGCGCAACATGCATCAGTGTGATTCATGTTGTGATGCAGTTTATGTCAGAATTTCTTTGATGACTTCGCCTTCCACGTCGGTGAGGCGGAATTGGCGGCCGTTGTAGGGGTAGGTGAGTCTGGTGTGGTCGAAGCCCATGCAATGGAGCATGGTGGCGTGGACGTCGTTTACCGACTTCTTGTTCTCTTCGGCGGCGAGGCCGAATTCGTCGGTGGAGCCGACGATCTGACCGCCTTTGATGCCTCCGCCGGCCATCCAGATGGAGAAGCCGTAGGGGTTGTGGTCTCGACCG
>CAZZGS010000875.1:1093-2431 GCA_964653845.1 uncultured Bryobacter sp. | reverse complement strand
CAGCGACGAACAAGCCGAAACTAGCAGCGTCAAGCGATCAGACCACTCCGAGTAAGCTACTCACTTCATTAAAAAGTTCTACCCGATTCTCCTCTGCCGTTTTCATTTCGGCGAAGAGAAGTGGGGTACCTTGTAGTGTCACTTTTTCCTTTAGAGGACCGTATTCTGGGTACCTATCGAAGAATGATTGAGACAGGAACTCTCTAGCTTTCTGAAGTTCATCGGCAGACCGCCGTCCAAGCCGATCAGCACTCGATGCATAGCCAGCCACACCGCTCAGAAACATCTCGATCCGACCGTGCAATAGGCTAAACGCACTGCGATCATCAGCCACGAGAGTCTTGATATCGGCTGTCGGAAACGCTGCCTTTTCCCGTTCCTGATATCGCCGTTTGATCTTCTGCGCTCGTGTCATTACGTCTGCCATCTTCGATCCTCGGCTAGTCCACGGTTCCGTAGGACAATATTTTCTTGCTCTGATCGAGAATCACGTACTTGCCGTTCTTCTCGTAACGTGTCCCACCATCGACAGCGGTTTTGCTTGCTCCCTTCAGATTGTTTGCAAAACCCTCGGCCTTTCTCAGATATTGCCAAACTGACGATGCGACAACCTCTGCACCATGCTTTTCAAAGTGGTAGCCGATACTGGCACCAACCTTTTCAAACGTGCCCCTCGCCCATCCTCCAACAAGTTGCTTGGCCTCTGAGAGCGCAATGTTGCCACCGGACCTTCCGCCCGGCATGATGACGCCCATTGCGGCTAAGGCGACCCCACCAGGGTTACCCTCCATAATGGACTTGCCGAGTTGTCCTGCTCCCGTAACATCAAAAGCAGACAAGACGTTAAACGCAAGTTCGGCCCGTTGACCAGCCTCCCTGGTTGCCCCTACGGCGATTTCATGGGCATCGGTCGGCCACGGTGCGTTCTGCTCTCCAGACACCCTTGGATTCGTCATGGCATCAACGCTGCTGACAGGCTGGAACAATGCAGCCAAATACCGCCTCCCCATTTCCAACAACGACTCTTCCTCTTCACGTCCATCGGGATCAACCAAACGCAACGGATTGTTGCTGACGTACGAGTACGCATTCCAACGTTGAGGGTTCATCAAGAAGGCAGCGGGGTTCTTCGAGGCCGATGGGTGGTTGACCGGATCAGGACTCGTAAACCGCCCCTGCGCCGCCGCCATGTACCGAGCACCAAAGTAATCCAGCCCCGTCTCGGCATCCCGTTCCTTGCCGGTAAACCGCTGAGAGTTTCGGAATCGTAACACAATATTGTTCAGTATTCTCGATCATAAGCGTAGACTCGCCAATCGCGCCCTCGCTCACGTCTGA
>CAZZGS010000875.1:0-1083 GCA_964653845.1 uncultured Bryobacter sp. | reverse complement strand
TTGGATTTCGCCATTGCCCAGCGGTAAATAAGTTGAACTTGATCGACAGAATCGCTTCGATTCTGAAGGCGATAGTGGTCGGGTGGATACAGCCGTTCCTTTGCACACATAGATTCGCGAGTTGCCTCGGAAAGGCCTAGCAGCTCGAGGGACCTCTGGCACCGATCAGTTCCCAAATCCTTCAAGAAATGGAGCCCTTCGGTCTCAGGATTCCGATCGCGAAACGGGCTTGGAATGCCAATGGGACCGAGCGGCCCATCTGACACCTGTACTAGCATTGGATCCTGGATAGCGTGAATCAGGCACAGCAAGATAATTAGTGACGCTGCCCCAAGTGCAACCCGACGTCTCATTCGCTATTTCCTCGGGACGGTCGGATCACGTCTGGTCAGGGCTCGTCCATCCCGTCCAACCATGTAAAGGTCGGGATTCCAGGGCTGAAGGAGATATGCTTTCGATTTGCCGCTGGCCGTCCCGCTGAATGAGCTCGATACGTCAAATCCGAAGCTGGGAACGCCCTGCGCGTTTGCAAATCGCTGACAGAAGTTGACTGCACTGTTGCACCCGAAAAACTTCGCCTCCGCGCCGCCTTCCCAGTTGATGCCGAGCGATCTAAGTTCCCCTTCGCCACCTTTGAATTGCCAGTCCTTCGTACCGGCAGCATTTGCTGCGGGTGTGTTCTGCCCAAATCGAGGGCCATCGACAGGTCCACCATGCGAAAACAACGCAAGACTGCCGACCTTGCCAAAGCGAGACTCCAAACTGTTCGCCTCTTTTAGCAGTGCCTTGAAGTCATCCTTCGTCGAAACACCCTGCACAAGTACGATATCGTTCTTGGGGTTGAAATCTTTTCGGCTCATGATTTGAGCGGCGAGAGTATAGGCTGCCTTTTTGAAATCATCATCTCCTCCATCTGGGTTCCCCGTCGTGTAGCCCACAACATAGACAGTCTCGCCATGCGGATCGACATATCGGAGCGGGTTGTTCCAAACATATGCGTATCGGTTCCAATTTTGCGGCTGTCCAAGATATGTCTCAAACTGTCTGCGATCCTCCGCTTCTGTAATGATGTTGTAGGGGTCA
>CAZZGS010000874.1:0-2433 GCA_964653845.1 uncultured Bryobacter sp. | reverse complement strand
AGATAACAGGGGTCGTGATAAACAATCGACTCCTTCTCCACCGCAGCAGGCAGCAAATGCTCATGCCGCGCCAGAAACTGCGAGTGATGCTCAATCTCCGGCGGCTCCCCAATCTCTTTCCAATCCTGCTGAATGGTCCGCACACAATGCGGGCAAATCGAAATCAGCTTGAACTTCTTCCCCTCACCACGAAACGGCTTCATCGTATCCAGGTTCTGCTGCGCCAACTCCCCAAACGCCAAATCATTCCCTAACCGCCTTGCCGCATCCCCAGTACATTTCTCCTTCTTCAGCACCCCAAACGTCGCATTCAAATGCCGCATCACCCTTACCAGCGCTTCGACAATCTCCCGCCCGCGAGCATCCATACTCCCCATACATCCAAGCCACAAACAATACTCCTGAGACCCGTCAAACAAGGGCAGGGAAGCCCGAGCCACAAACTTGTCCCGCTCGCTGGTCCCTAGCCCAAGCGGGTTCCCATTCTTCTCCAGATTTCGAAATAACTTCGACCCATACTCGTCTCCCCACTCACCCGTATTCGTAGCCCCGCGACGCAACCCGATAATCACTGGCAAATGCTGAATCCCCACCGGACACTGAAACTCACAAGCCCCGCAAGTAGTGCACTGAAACACTGCCTCCTGCGACAAATGAGCCCCAAACAGCGGCACCTCCGCCTGCGCCCCGTTCTCATTCAGATAGCTCCGCAACCCAAGAATAATCTCCTTCGGGTTCAACTCCTTGCCAGTAATAAATGCCGGACAATGCTCCGTACAACGCCCGCACTCCACACAAGAATAAGCCTGCAGTGCCGAGATTTGCGTAATATCCTTACCAGTCACCATGCCAAAGTCTTCGTCCCCATCAAGAGGAGGAATCTGGCTAAACCCATCCCGCGCCGCCAGAATCGCAAACGGGCTCAGCACCAGGTGCAAATGTTTCGTATGCGGAATCATAGGCAAAAACGTCAGCAGCGCCAGCGTATGAATCCACCAGTTGATCTGCCCCGCCTGCCCCGCCATCCACCAGTCCACCAGATACGTCACCATCAAAACAAAAATCAGTAGAGCGATAAAACCACTCTCAACGGAAACCTTCTCCCCCAGCCACCGTGGCTGCACGATAAATCGACGAACAAACAACCCCGCAATCCCCACTGCAGTTCCAAATCCAAACAAGGCCGCAAAAGCAAAATAGAACCGCGAAAAGCCCCCATCATGCGATAGAAACCCGATCCCAAACCCGCGAGCAAAATGATCCAGCGTCACCAGTCCAAAGGCCAGAAACCCCCAAAACACAAGTGCATGAGCAACCCCCGGCAGCGGTCGTTGTGCAATTACCTTCGATTGCAGCAGCACCTCCCAAAAGAAAATCCACAACCTCCGTGGCCAATGAGTCATCGCGAATCCTGGCTCCGGCTTCGAATCACGAATCCGTACAAGGATCGGATAAAGCCGCCAGCAGAAGGCACCGAGACTAAAGACAAGCAGTATTGCGAAGATCACCATCGGAAACCTCAAACTAACACGAAGCAGGGCCAACTACACTCATAGAGTGAATGTATTGATCTCCGGCGCTGCCGGCTTTATCGGCTCCCACCTGACTGAACGCCTCCTCGCCGAAGGCTACAAAGTAACCGGGATCGACAACTTCATCACTGGACGCCCCGAAAACCTGGCCCACCTCAACGACCTGATCTTCCACCAGGCCGACGCCACTTCCCTCGATTTCGTTCAAAAGATGGACGCCCTCGGCCCCTTCGATCTGGTTCTCCACCTGGCTTCGCTAGCCAGCCCCAAAGACTACCTCAACCATCCAATCGAGACCCTCGAATCCGGCTCCACTGCCACCCGCAACATGCTCGAAGTTGCACGTCTATTCAATGCCCGCTTCCTCCTCACCTCCACCAGCGAATGCTACGGCGACCCTCTCGAACACCCCCAAAAGGAAAGCTACTGGGGCAACGTAAATCCAATCGGCCCCAGAAGTTGCTACGACGAATCGAAACGATTTGCCGAGGCGATGACAATGGCCTACCATCGCAAATTCGGCCTCCGCACCAACATCGCCAGAATCTTCAATACCTACGGTCCGCGCATGAAACTCGACGATGGCCGCGTAGTCCCGGCCTTCCTCTCGCAAGCCCTCAAAGGCCTCCCCCTAAGCGTCTTCGGCGACGGCACCCAAACCCGCAGCTTCTGCTATGTCGACGATATGATAGACGGCCTCTACCGCCTTATGTTGAGTGACGAAAGAGAGCCAGTCAATCTCGGCAACCCCGAAGAAATCACACTCCTCGAATTCGCCCAGCGCATCCAGCGTCTCCTCGGCACCTCAAGCCCTCTCGAGTTCCATCCACTGCCAGAGAACGATCCCACCCGTCGCCAGCCCGACATCTCAAAAGCCAAACGCGTTCTCAACTGGGAACCC
>CAZZGS010000873.1:0-2433 GCA_964653845.1 uncultured Bryobacter sp. | reverse complement strand
GCCCAGGTCATAGTGAATTTCGGAGCAGGGCCCACAAGGCCCGGTGTCGCCCATCTGCCAGAAGTTGTCCTTCTCATCGAGCCTGAAGATGCGGGATTTTGGCACCCCGGCAACCTTCTGCCACAATTCTTCGGCTTCATCGTCTTCGCGAAACACGGTGACGTAAAGCTTGTCCTTCGGCAGGCCGTAGCCCTTGGTGATCAGATCCCAGGCGAACTCGATTGCATCGGCCTTGAAGTAATCGCCAAAGCTGAAGTTGCCGAGCATCTCAAAGAACGTATGGTGGCGGCGTGTGTAGCCGACGTTTTCGAGGTCGTTGTGCTTGCCGCCTGCGCGCACGCACTTCTGGGAGGTCGTAGCCCGCGTGTAGTCGCGCTTCTCCTGCCCAAGGAAAATCTCCTTGAACTGGTTCATGCCTGCATTGGTGAACAACAACGTCGGGTCGTTGGCAGGTACAAGAGAAGACGAGCGCACAATGCGATGGCCTCGTCCGGCGAAGAAATCAAGGAATGTCTGGCGAACTTGGTGACCGGTCATGATAGTGGAAATTCCATTTTCCCACTTTGGCACGCACTCTGCCCTAAACTGGAAATACCGATGAAAGCGCGTGTGCATGTTTCGCTGAAACCTTCAGTCCTCGACCCCCAGGGTCAAACCATTACCAAGGCCCTGCATTCACTGGGTCACAACGAAATTTTGGATGTGAGACAAGGCAAGTATTTCGATATCGAACTCGACCCGAAGGCTTCCAAAGAAGCTTTGGCACAAAAACTGCAAGCTATCTCTGCAGAGGTGCTTTCCAACCCGGTCATCGAGGATTTTCATATCGAAGTCCTCGGCTAACTCTCTCTTCCTCTCCAAACAGCAACGGGGTAAGGAGCGCCTCTAATAACTTTATGTGTGGAATCGTAGGCTACATTGGCAATCGCCAGGCAGTATCGATCATCATGGATGGTTTGAAGCGGCTTGAGTACCGCGGATATGATTCCGCCGGTATCGCCGTTTATGACGAGACGGCTACTATTGCCGTCCGCCGCGCCTCTGGCAAACTGCGCAACCTGGAAGAAGTCTTGCGCCAGAATCCCACCGATGGCAGTTTTGGGATCGGCCATACCCGCTGGGCGACCCACGGTCGTCCGACTGAAGAAAATGCCCATCCCCACCGCGATTCCAAGGGCGATCTCGTAGTTGTCCACAATGGCATTGTCGAAAACTACCTTGCCCTGCGCCACGCGCTGCAGGCCAACGGCCACGTCTTCCTTTCAGAAACAGATACAGAGATCATTGCGCATCTGGTAGAAGAGGCTTTCAAAGGCAATCTTGAGACTGCTGTACGTGCTGCCATCTCCCAGATCCAGGGTGTCTTCGCCATTGCTGTAATTTCTCGTAAAGACCCCAACAAAATCGTTGCCGCTCGTCAGGGCCCGCCTGTCGTCGTTGGGCTCGGCGAGAACGAATACTTTGTCGCCTCCGACGTCCCGGCCATCTTGAGCCACACCCGCGACATGTTTTTCCTGGCCGACGGCGACATGGCCGTACTCACACCCGAAGGCGTCACGCTTTCTGACTTTCAGGGCAACCCCGTCACCCGGCCGATCTCTCACATCCATTGGGATCCGATCATGGCCGAAAAGGGAGGCTACAAGCATTTCATGCAGAAAGAGATCTACGAGCAGCCGCGTTCGACTCGCGACACGATGCTCGGCCGTCTCGGTGCTGAATCTGGCCGTGCCTTCCTTGACGAAGTTCAAATCTCCGCCGACCAGATGCGCCAGTTCAAACAAATCCGCATCATCGCCTGCGGCACCAGTTGGCACGCTGCGCTGGCAGGCAAATTCCTGATCGAAAAACTTGGCCGCATCCCGGTTGAGGTCGATTACGGCAGTGAATTCCGCTACCGCGATCCAATCGTCCCTGCTGATACCCTCACCATCGTGATCTCCCAGTCAGGCGAAACGGCTGACACTCTCGCCGCCCAACGCGAAGCCAAGCAAAAGGGTTCTATTACTTTAGCCATCTGCAACGTAATCGGTTCGATGATCACCCGTGAAGCCAACGGCACCCTGATGACTCATGCCGGCCCCGAAATTGGCGTCGCCTCAACCAAGGCCTTCACAAGCCAGCTCACTGCCCTTTTCGTTCTGGCTCTTTACCTGGGCCAGGAGCGGGGCACCCTCACCTCCGATCAGGTCCGCGGCCACATCGAAGAAGCGCTCAAGATCCCCGGCAAGATGGAACAAGTTCTCGCCACCGAGGTGATCTACCAGAACCTCGCTCGCTCACTTCACAAAGCCAAAGACTTTCTTTACCTTGGCCGCGGTGTTCACTTCCCAATTGCTCTTGAAGGGGCGCTCAAGCTCAAGGAAATCAGCTACATCCACGCCGAAGGCTACCCAGCCGGTGAGATGAAGCACGGCCCGAATGCTCTGATCG
>CAZZGS010000872.1:0-2443 GCA_964653845.1 uncultured Bryobacter sp. | reverse complement strand
TCGGACGGGAACGGAGGAGACACTTCAAAAAGTGGCGTTGAAATTCCTATCCTTCGTCGCAGGTCACCCGCGCCAGTGTTCGCCCATAGCGATCCTTGCCTTTGTTGTCCAGCGTTGCGGTCTTGTTGAAGCATAGATCGGACAGAGACTGTTTTGATCGGTTGCCAAATGCCTGTTTTTTCTCTGGCGCGTCGATCTCTGTCAGCCGCACCTTGATCTGCTTTCGGTCATGCAGGACGGTGAGGGTGTCGCCGTCGGCGACGCCTACAACCCGGCCCGTAACTGTCTCGGCATGGGCGGTGTAGGCCAGCGCCAACAGCATGGCCGTGATTACTTGTCGCAGTGCATACATATGTGACGATCAAAGATTCTTGCAAGATGAAATTTCCGCAGGTTCCAGCTTACAACCCCATTCTAAGAGAGGCGTTTTACCGGCTGAGCCAATAAATGATGGCCGCAACGACAATGAGCCAGAATACCCAACCATTGCCACTCGTTGAGGGCCTAGCTGGAGTTGAATCTGGTTTCCACTCCTCTAGTGCGACACCCTCAAAATCCCGATCGATGAGCAATTCCAGTTCGTGTTTTCCGACTTTCAATGTTTGGGCCATGCGGTGTGTAAGATCGCCTACGTTCGATTTCAAATGTTCTATCATTACCGGCAGTTGCAGGCGTGCTGCATCTGACACGAGTTTTCGTTCCAGCCCGCGAATGTGATTCAACAGATGCTGCTTCACCTCAACGTCTCCGGCTGAGAGCCAATGAAACCGGGCCTCCATCGCCTCCGGAATTCTATGCGACGTTACCACCTCGTTGATGTGTTTATCAATTTCGGCGACGACATCCTTTAGATCAGCGGTTAGACCAATTCGCAGCCGTTTTTTGGAGCTTGGCCCGAAATGAGTCCATAGTCCTTCGGTCAATTTATACTTTTCGCCAATCGGCATTCGCGGTGGCAGGAGCTTGTACAGCCGCTCTGCAATGGTGCCACTCATTTTCACTTTTCCAGACTTCCAGCGCGGCATCGTACCCCGTGCATATTCCTCTTCGCCATCGCCAAATTGCTTACCATAGGCTATCAAAATGGCGTTCAAATCATGGGGTGGCAGGGCAAAGAAATATTTTTTTACGTCGCGGTCGGTGCCGCCGAGTTCACGGCTCAATCGTTCGGCATCTTCAATATGTTTCCGCGCATATTCATACCCGTCCATCCCACCAGACCGATGCGACGACGTTCGGCGAGTGCTGAAATTGCGAGGGTTATACCGCCGCGCCATCAGCGACCCAAAATGAGATTTTTGATTTTGGCGAAGAGCGACTGATTGCTTCCGGTCGCAAACTCCAGCTTCACGTCATACCCTGGACCCTTGATCGTGCGGGTTACGTTGAAGCTACTGCCTTGAGATTTCATGAGCCGCCCTGACTCAATCAGGGGAACAACCGAAAGCGAGAAACTCTCAGTGAGGCTTTCAACGGCATGAGCCGAAAGACCCTCTCGCTCAGCTCTTTTTTTGAGCAACGATGATTCCACATCCACATTCGCCTGTTCGTTAAGGCGAATCTTTGCACGGAACATGGTGCTACTTAGCCAGCGAGGACACGATTATCACCAGCGCGATGATCCCGATAATGATATAGATTGGCGTCCAGTTTGTTTCGCCGGTTTGTGATTTTGTCAGTTTGCCGACCCGCGCTGCATCCGTGTTGCCCATGATGACCTCGGTTCGGCTGTGAGGGGTTGTATGCACATGGCTAACAGTCACCGAGTTTCCGTCCTTCGCCGCTTGAAGCGTCGTGTTTGAAACGGTGCCAAGCGCAGCCGTCAAAGTAGCTACATCGACGTGCATTTCTTGCGCCTTCCGGCTTATATCGAGCATCCCACGCGCATGTTCCTCCAGCAGCGCAGCGCGCTTGTCCTCGGGAAGCCAAGAGAGATCGAGTGCTACCGTCGGACTGAGTGACACCGATGTTGGCATCGAACTTGGCCTTACGGGCAGCTTACTGTCTTCGGTCATGTTGGCCCCTTATGTCGATTCATCGTGACACTGTCCACCGTCAGGCGCTTACGATCAATCCACTTCCTGAGAGGTGATCGATTGTCGTGCCTCTTTTTAAATGGACCGGTCGGAAGGATTGGAAATTCAACCGCATGAGGCCAACTATAACACCGGAAAGCGTCCTCAAGAGTCGTGCTTTCCCTGATGTGGTGATCTGAATCCCCAAGGTTTTTCCGCCCACCGGCACAAACGACATGGAAAGCTGGTCTGCGGTGCATCGCACCGCGCCCTGCGGGCGAGCCGTAGGCTCGGCGAATTTGGGCTGTGACCTGTTGACGCCGGCCTCGAATTGACCACCTGTGCCGGTCTCAAAGTGAACAGGCCAAACTGATTGCTTAGCCAGGACTGGCGGCCTTCCGCGAATTGATATGCTGGATCGGCGTATT
>CAZZGS010000871.1:0-2443 GCA_964653845.1 uncultured Bryobacter sp. | reverse complement strand
CCGCTATTTTTACAGTTCGGAACTATGGAGCAAGGCCGCCACCACCGGAGCTAAACTGGTGTGGCGGGTGCGCAAGAACATGCGGCTGGAATGCCTGGAGCGGTTCGCAGATGGCTCCTATCGAAGCGCCGCCTATACTAGCGAGACCGATTGGCGTCACAAGACAAACGGCACCCCCTGCGCGTGGTCGATTATCAGCTCAAAGGCGTTCCAGACGCCGAGCCCCTGTACCGCCTCGTGACCAACATCATGACGCCGTCAGAAGCTCCGGCCGAGGAACTGGCAGCGCTCTATGCCGGCCGCTGGGGGATCGAAACTGTCTTTGATGAACTCAAAACGCATCTTCGCGGCGCGCGTATCGTACTTCGGAGCAAAACGCCAGAACTAGTGCGGCAAGAGTTCTATGGCCTCCTGCTGGCCCACTTGTCCATAAGAAGCTTGATGCACCAAGCGGCACTGGGCAGCGACATCGCTCCGCGTGACGTCTCATTCATCCACGCTGTACATGTTGTCCGCCGGAAGTTGCCGCGCTGGGCAGCTCTTCCCCCCCTCGGGGAAGAAAAAAACTTCCTCGCGCCATCCTTGAGGAGATTCTTCAAGAACGTGTCAAGCCAAATCTACACCGCTGGAATCCCCGAGGTGTGAAGCGAAAAATGAGGTTAGCTATGCCCTTCGGCACCTTACCCGAGACCCCACGGTCCTGCACCAGCCGGTTGTTTACTTCAAAATCAACTGAGTGAACAGTATTGGGCCTAGCGGACGCAACGGGGATCGGCCGCCCAACCCTCGAGATCCTCTAATCGATAGAAAGCCAGCGACTGAGAGTGATCCCCAACCTGAAAGAACAAGAAACGGTATCGGCCCAACTCAAAAGCCTTAGATACACGAGGAGCCGCCAAAACTCAGCACCGAAGCAAAAGAGTCCGTAGAGCGAGCTTATCAATGAAGCATACTTGCGAATATTCGGTTCTGCGCCACCCGGCCTTAAGGACCGCCATCTATTCCTTGCTCTCTCCTGCCAGGTCATACGCAGGCGCTTCGTAGATCGAGCACGCAAGCGCAACAGCCAAAAAGAAGAGCTGGAAAACCGGAGACTTTGACGGATTTTCTCGTCGCTGTCGAAGAAAACCCTAACCAGATACTGTCAGTCGACCAATCCAAAGGTGGCCTCGAAGTTTCCGAAATCGCCCAAGTCCTCCGCGAGTTCGAAGTTCAGCTCATCGGCTTCGATTCCCAGTACCGCTTCGCTCTCAATTTCGGCGACTGCTTCTATGCCATTGCTAAATCTAAAGGGGTACCGCTACTCTTCACCGGCAATGATTTCTCCCGGACGGATTTGCTCAAAGCTCAGGCCATGAAGCCCGGCCCGCTACTTCTCATTCATCACAAAACCAAACACCATATCGCCAGCCGCCAAAACCAGATACTGGCTTCCGTCGAGCTCATAAGTCATCGGCCCGTTCGACATCCTTGCTCCCAAATTGGTATGCCAAAGTGGCTTGCCCGTAGCAGCATCGAGCGCAACGAGATTGTTCGACGGGTCTCCAGCAAACACAAGATTCCCGGCCGTTCATAACACACCAGAGCGCGGCCCGCCAGTGCCTTCCCACGGATGCTCCCACTTCGCCTTGCCCGTTTTGTAATCAAGCGCCTTTAGCGTGCTCTTGGACCAGCCGCCACGGTCATTACCACCCCAGCCTTCCGGTTTCTCATCATCGTCGTAGATGTAATAAACGCTGTAGGCATCGGTGGCATTTACATAGAAGAGCCCTGTCTGCGGGCTAAAGCTCGCCGGTGGCCAGTTCGCCGCCCCTGCCTGATTCGGGGCTACCAGTACGCCATCCTTGGCCGGATCTTTCGCCGGGTCAGGCACAGGTTGCCCCTTCGCATTCAGCCCCTTGGCCCAATTCGCTTTGGTGAACTTGCTGGTTACCACATGCTTCCCGTTGGTACGGTCGAGCACAAAGAAATAGCCGTTTCGAGCTGCCTGCGCCACAAGCTTCCTCGGCTTGCCGTCAATCACACCATCAAACAATACCGGTACTTCATTCGCGTCCCAGTCATGGGTGTCGTGCGGCGATACCTGGTAATACCAGGCCATCATCCCCGTATCCGGGTTCACAGCGATGATCGATTCCGTATACAGATTGTCCCCGGCACGTGCCTTGCCGGCGATCACCGGTTGCGGATTTCCAGTCCCGAAATAGAGCAGATTCAGTTCCGGATCATAGGTGCTGGATCCCCAGGTCATCCCACCGCCATGCACCATTGCCTCGGTGCTGGGCCAGCTTTTGGCTTCCTCGGATCCTGGCGCAGGATGCGTATAAAACCGCCACTGCCGCGCCCCCGTCTCCGGATCATGAGACTCGATATAGCCCGGAATATCGAGGTCATCGCCGCTCACTCCCGTAATTACATGGGTCCCGATAACCAGCGGCGCAAT
>CAZZGS010000870.1:0-2444 GCA_964653845.1 uncultured Bryobacter sp. | reverse complement strand
AACCCAAATCCGTAACGCGGGAATCAAATTTGTTTCGATTCCCGCGTTACGGATTTGGGTTTGAGCCGTCGAACTAATCGGTGAACTCTCAAAACACAGGGCAGGCGGCGATTGCGGCACCGCGCAGGCTGCCTCTTACACAAAAGTCTATGGACGAAGCCGCACTGATTCGCGCCGCGCAGGCGGGTGACCACGAAGCCTTCGAGAGTCTCGTGGTTGCATACGACCAACAGGTGCTGAGGCTGGCCTTTAACCTGCTTCGCTCCAGTGAAGAAGCCTATGATATCTATCAGGAAGCCTTCTTGCGTGTTCACAAGAATCTTTCGAAATTTCGTTTCGATTGCAGCTTTCATACCTGGCTTTATCGGATCGTTACCAACCTTTGCCTCGACGCTTTGCGTAAGAAAAAAGTACGCAAAGAGGAGCAGGCTGTTATTGAGACGAGCGACGGGCCGAAGGACCGGCTGGAGCTGGCTGCCGAAGATCGCGCCGAACTCGACCCACAACGCAAACTGCTGAGTCGCGAATTGCGTGAGCGGATCGAAGGTGTTTTGTCCGGGTTTACGCCGCGGGAGCGCATGGTTTTTGAGATGCGGCACTATGAGGGGATGCGTTTGCGGGCGATTGGCGATAGCCTTGGGACAACCGAAGAAGCCGCCAAGAATTGTTTGTTTCGTGCGACCCAGAAGATGCGTGTGGCACTTGGGGATTTTGTATGAACTGCGACCAGATTACCGGGCAGGTTGAGCTTTACGTTTTTGGCGAGCTCGACTTTCACCAGGAAGAATTGTTTGAAGCTCACGTTGGGACCTGCGAGCATTGCAAGACATTGGTGGAGGAGCATCGTGCGATTTTGCGCTTGATGAATGAGGCTGAGGTGGAGGCACCGCCGCTTCTGTTGAACCAGTGTCGTCAGGGATTGAAGCGGACCCTGGCTGCGGAGCGGATGAAGCCGGTGGGGTGGATGGATCGCGTTCGTGATCTCATTCCCGCCTGGCCTGTTTTGCTCAAGCCGGTGTTTGGTTGTGCAATGCTGGCGCTGGCGTTTTATGCCGGTCGACAGGCCGAGGAGCGGAAGTCTGTTTCAGCGGCCGGGCTGCCTACGTCGTGGATTCGGACGATACAGGGTACGGGCAATGGCATGGTGCAGATTGTCCTCGAAGAGCCTCGCCAGAGGATGATCGAGGGGGCGCTGAGTGAGTCTGGGATCGAACAGGCGTTGATGACTGCGGCACGGCAGTCGCCTGATCCCGGGACGCGCCTGGAGAGTGTCGATCTGTTGCGGAATCGCTGCAATCGGTATGATGTGCGCAAGGCGATGCTGCAGACTTTAGAGAATGACGCTAGTCCGACTGTGCGCTTGCGTGCGCTTGAGGCGCTGCGGCCGCATTCGAATGAAGTTGAGGTGCGGCAGGCGTTGTCGAGGGTTCTGCTGAAGGATACGAGCCCGAATGTTCGCGTGCAGGCTATTGATTTGTTGGTCGACCGGCCGCCAGCGGAGATTGTGGGTACGCTGCAGGAAATCATCCGTCGTGACGAGAATGATTATGTGCGCGCCCGGTGCTTGCGTGTGTTGAGCCAGATGCGGGCCTCGCCTGGTGTGTTTTAGGCAGACGCCGTTTCGGCACTGTATTCTTTTCAATGTTCTTTCCAATGGTTGAGACGATCCAAAGTGAAGCCCGTCGATAAAGGTATGAAGATGCAATTTATGATTTTTGCCAGCGCGTTGGTGCTGGCAGGTTTTGCTGGCGAGGCTGATGCTCAGGTTGTGAGTGGCAGCCCTGACGAGGTGAATTATCTGGGACAGATCACTCCTCCTTCACCTCCTGCGCCGCCGGCCGCGCCGCTGGCTCCCATGGGCGAGCTTGTGCGGCTCATGGCGATCAATGGCAGTTACCTTGGCGTTGGTGTGAGAGATGTAGATTCCGAGCGCAAGAAGGCCCTGAACTTGAATGAAGAGCGAGGCGCTGAGATCACGAGCGTAGAAGACGATTCGCCAGCAGCCAAGGCTGGCCTTAAGACCGGTGACGTGGTGCTGGATTACGCCGCCACACGAGTGGAGAGCATGGAGCAGTTTATCCGGATGGTGCGAGAAACTCCTGCCGGACGTGAAGTGAAAATCGGCTTGATTCGCGCTGGGTCGGCAACTATCATTAGCGTCAAGCCGGAGAATGGCCGTAATCGGGCAGCACGTACGATCGGCATCGCTCCGATGGCCCCGATCGACATTCGGGGCTGGGTTGGATCGATGGATAGCCCTCGTGCGGTCATGTACTGGAAGAGCAGCTCGCTGGGCGTTGAAGCCGAGTCGCTCGATAGTCAGTTGGCCGAGTTCTTTGGCGTAAAACAGGGAGTGCTGGTTCGCTCCGTCGGTAAGGAGACCGCAGCCGAGAAGGCTGGAGTCAAGGCTGGCGATGTGATTGTGAAGGTCGAACAGACAAAGG
>CAZZGS010000869.1:0-2446 GCA_964653845.1 uncultured Bryobacter sp. | reverse complement strand
GTCTGCATGATGGCAGAGAACCTCAGTGACGGCCTTCTCTCATCCCCCGAAGAAGTGAAGCGCTACGGCAAACTGATGCTCGATCAAGGCCACCGTCTGCGCTCGCGAATCGAGGACATTCTCGCCTTCGCTGCAGGCCGCAATCTCACTCTTGAACTCAAGGCTCTCGATCTCCCGCAAGTCGTCCGCGCCGTCTTAAACGAAGAGGCCCCACTCCTGAAGGGCTTCAAGATCGAAACCACCTTGGAACCGAATCTGCCCCCGGTGCTTGCAGATCTCGCATCTCTGAAATCGGCCCTGATCAACCTCATCTCAAACTCAGCCAAATACGCCCGCGATGCAGCATACATAGGCATCACAGCCAGCGCATCTAATCCGGGCAAAGTCTCCATCACCATTTCTGATCGTGGCCCAGGCATCGCTCCAGCCGATCTCCTGATGCTTTTTGAGCCTTTCTTCCGCGGCAAAGATGCCCGCACTGCCGGCGTCCCTGGCTCGGGCCTTGGTCTCCATCTGGTGCGCACCCGTGTCGAAGCTATGGGAGGCCAGGTCACGGTCGCCTCCACACTGGGGCAGGGCACTGCCATCACACTCCACCTGAGGTCCAAATCGGAATGACACCCCATCTCCTCCTGGTTGAAGACGAAGAAGCTATCGCCTTGCCTCTCCGCGACAGGCTCGTCCGCAACGGCTACACCGTCGAGGTTGCCAGCGATGGCCTTACCGCACTAGACCGTGCCTCCAGCGAAACCTACCAACTGATCCTGCTCGATATCCAGCTCCCCGGCAAGAACGGCCTCGACGTTTGCCGTGATCTCCGCCAGCGCGGCATCCAAACTCCAATCCTCATGCTTACCGCCTTTGGCGAAACTACTGACAAGGTTCTCGGCCTCAAGCTTGGTGCAGACGACTACCTTGCCAAGCCCTTTGACAACGCCGAACTCCTGGCCCGCATCGAAGCCCTCCTGCGAAGAGCCACCCCCGCCCCTTCTTCGACTCTTGCCTTTGGCCCGATCCGGATCGATCTGAGAGCCGCCACCGTGCAACTCGACAACCAGCCAGTCGCTCTCTCCGCCAGGGAGTTCCAGCTCCTCGCCTACTTTGCCGCTCGCCCCGGCATGATGATCACCCGCGAACAACTGCTGCAAGAGGTCTGGGGCTATGATCCCGGCATGTCCACTCGCACCGTAGACGTCCACATCGGTTGGCTCCGCCAAAAGCTCGAACAAGACCCCAAGAACCCCACTCTCTTTGTCACTCGTATCGGCTTGGGCTATCAGTTCGTACCGCCTGTAAAGCCGGTGTAAAGATCGTTTTGCCGTCTCTTTACGGCAGACCACTGGATTGCTTGCGTCTCAGCAATCAAGATGAAAGGAAGCTACTGTGCGCACCCTGATTTACTTCTTCAGCCTCGTCCTCCTCCTCAGCGGACAACCCCGTGGAGGCAGGCACCACGACGACGAATCTTTCGCCGAACGCCGTGTCCATGACCTCACTCGCCGCTTCGATCTCACCGAGTCCCAGCGCCGCCAGGCCCTCACGATCTTCACTGAAGCCGACCGCACCGCCGAGCCCCTCGAAGATCGCATCGAACAGGCTCGCCGCAATCTCCGCGATGCCACTCGCCGCAACGCCACACCTGCTGAAATCGATCAGCTCGCTGCCATAATTGGCACTCTCGCCGGCCAGCTTGAAGCCATCAATGCCAAGGCCGACACTGCTTTTCACAACACGCTCACCGACAAACAGCGTGAAGAATTCCAACGGGGACCCAGAGGCCGCAAAGGCCCACCACGCCCCCACAAATAAGTCCAGGAGGACGCAAATGCATCTCAAACTCTCTTTCTGTCTCATCCTCTACTCGGCCGCAGCACTCGACGCCCAGCCTTCTCTAAGAACCATCACCGTCCCGCAGCCCACCAACGTCAACCAGTACATCGCCAACCGTGCCGCGCTCACACTCCTCGGCAAAGCCCTCTTCTGGGATATGCAACTCGGCTCTGATGGCCGCACCGCCTGCGCCACCTGCCACTTCCATGCCGGTGCCGATCACCGCTCGCAGCACCAGCTAGTGTCCCCCCTCAACACAACCCTCACTTCTGCAGACTTCCCCTTCCACGCCCTCTCCGACCCAACCAACAACAACTCCACCGTCCTCCGCAACAACTCAAGCGTCTACGGCTCGGCAGGAGTCTTCCGGCGCAAATTCACCGCTTTGAATTTTTCAAACGGCACCGACGACGGCTACGATCTCTCAGACCTTGCCAGCTTCGCTCTCGATGGCCTCAACCTCCGCCAGGTCACCAATCGCAATGCCCCCTCGGTGATCAACGCCGTCTTTAATGCCCGCAACTTCTGGGATGGCAGGGCAAGAAACCTCTTTAATGGCGCAAATCCCTTCGGTGCCTCCGATACCCGCTCGAACGCGTTGGTCTATCGCAACAAC
>CAZZGS010000868.1:0-2447 GCA_964653845.1 uncultured Bryobacter sp. | reverse complement strand
GGTCTGGAACATGGTGCTTGTCTCATCTACCTTCTTCCTCTGCATCTTCGGCACCATGCTCACCCGCAGCGGCCTCGTGCAGAGCGTCCATGCCTTCGGTATTTCTTCTATCGGCAACTACTTCGCAACTTTCCTCGCCATCGGCATCGCGGCAACCGTCTGGCTCATCCTCGATCGTCTCGAATTCCTCAAGAGCGAAGCACATCTGGAATCTGTCGTAAGCCGCGAGTCTGGCTTCCTCTTCAATAACCTGGTCCTGCTCGCCAGTTGTTTCGCCGTGCTCTGGGGCACGCTATTTCCGGTGATCAGCGAAGCCGTCACTGGCGAAAAGATCAGCGTAGATGCGCCCTTCTTCAACAAGGTCAACATCCCCATTGGTCTCTTCCTTCTCTTTTTGACTGGCGTCGGTCCACTGATCGCCTGGCGGCGCAGTTCCCCGGACAGTCTCCGCCGCAATTTCATGTGGCCCACCATCGCGATGTTTGTACTGATGGCGGCACTCTTCGGTGCAGGCATCCGTAACGAATACGCACTGCTCAGCTTTGGTTTGTGCCTCTTCGTCACTGCCACCATTGCCAGTGAATTCATAAAGGGTGCCGTCGCCATCGCTCACAAAGAGAGTATGAATGTGGTGCGTGCCACCATCGAGCTAACCCACCGCAACACCCGCCGTTACGGCGGCTATCTCGTTCACATGGGCATTGTGGTGATGTTCGTCGGTTTCACCGGGGCGGCTTTTAATAAAGACCTCATCGTCGAAGCCTCCATGGGCAAGTCCTTCAACATCGGTCGCTATGAGCTGAAGATTACAGAGCTTAAAGATGGCGACGAAGAAAATTACGCTTGGATGAAGGCGAAAATCGACGTCATGGTGGACGGCAAACTAGTCGACACGATGGAGCCAGAGCGACGCATATACAAAGCCAGCCGCCAACCCACCAGCAATGTAGACATCCGACGCCGTCTCAACGAAGATCTCTTCTTGAATTTTGCCGCGATGGCCACTCAAGGACAAGGCGCCGTCATTCAGGCTTATGTGTTTCCCCTGGTGAGTTGGATCTGGATCGGCTTCGTGGTCGTGTTTTTCGGAACGCTGATTTGCCTCGTCCCCGCCAAGATTAAGTACAGCTATGCCCGCACTGAAGTGGTCGGCACCACCACTGGCAAGGCGACCCGGGAGAGCCATGCAAAGACTTAAAACTCTTGCTCTTTTGGGGTTGCTCACAACGCTTTCCATCGCGCAAAATCCGATGGACTTCATCTCACCCGAGATCAAGCGCGTCGGTATGAAGCTGGCCTGCCTGTGCGGAAGTTGCCGCAACTCCGTCGGCGATTGCTCGATGATCGCCTGCGGTTATGCCTTCCCGGCCAAGCAGAAAATCAAGCAGCTTCAAACTATGGGTTCCAGTGACCAGAACATCGTTGGCCGCTTTGTCAAAGAACAAGGCATCAAGGCTCTGGCAACGCCCGAGACCACTGGCTTCGGTTTGATAGGATGGCTGATGCCCGGTTTTGCTGCGCTACTCGGTCTCATCGCTGTAGGTGTTTATATCAAGCGCTTTCGTAGTCCGATGCCCGCACCGGCAGTGCCTGTTGCACCAGCCGCCCTCGCCGCCTACGAGTCGACGGCGGCCAAAGAACTCGACCGAATGGAATCTTAAACTGCGCTCATGATCATCGCCATAGCCATTGGGCTCACTCTTCTAGTGCTTGCGCTCACTCTTTTTATCCGCGAAGCCGATCTTCCGAAGCTTCCTCCTGAAAACCCCTTCAAGGTCTTCGACGAACGCAAAGCGCGTATCTATGAAAACCTTCGCGATCTGCAGTTTGAATTGCGATTGGGCAAGTTATCGGACGACGATTACGCTAAGTCCAAACAGAGCCTGCAGGGTGAACTCGCTCAGGTGCTGGCCGAAGTGGATGCACTCAAAGCCAGCCTCGGAGTATCGAAATGAAGTCCCTGTTTCTGTTCTATGCCGCAACGCTGTTCGCGATTGACGGAACTGTAATCAACAAAACTACCGGCAAACCGGCCGCTGATGTCCCGATTGTTCTGCTGCGTCTCGGCGATGGCGGCATGATGCCTGCGGGCAACGCCAAGTCTGGCGACGATGGCAAGTTTCAGTTTGCACAAGGTGTGGATGGGCCGCTGCTGATGCAGGCCATCTTCGACGGGGTTACCTACAACAAACTGCTCAACCCTGGTTCGAATGGTTCGGGGGTTGAGATCGAGATCTACAACACTACCAAGCAGAGAGACACTACGAAAATTGTGCAACACATGATGCTCGTCGAACCCTCGGGCGACAAGCTATCGATCAACGAGAGCATCATCTTTCGCAACAGCGGCAACGCCAGCTTTGTTGATCCGGTCAATGGTACCTTCCGCTTTTTCCTTTCCCCTGAAGGCAAAGAAAATCTCCAGCTTCGTGTCTCCGGTCCCGGTA
>CAZZGS010000867.1:0-2458 GCA_964653845.1 uncultured Bryobacter sp. | reverse complement strand
GGCCTCGGCTTACCCATCGCCCGCCGTATCGCCGAAGCCCACTCCGGCCGCCTCGAACTTATCGAGTCCTCCCCTAACGGCTCCCACTTCCGGCTAACTCTGCTTTAGCGCGATTACCCACGTCCTGATTCAGCGGGATCCGGAACTGGATCTGCCTTCAAACTCCAAATACCGCTGCAGCGCTTTCCGGATCATTTCTTCCGTCACTGCCTCCGGCGCCACCGCCCCCTCAAACTTGATGTTGAATCGCGATCCCCCATCCAGGCGCTTTGCCGCAATCCGCTGCTCCTTACCTTCCCTGACAATTTCACCCTGCGCCCGCTCCCGCTCATCTCTCCTCTGCCGCGAATTACGCTCATACCTCAGATCACTCTCAAGGCTCCGCCTCCGCGCCGGATCCTTCTCATTCCGGACCCTGTCTTCGAGGCTCCGCTCCCGCGAAGACTTATATCCGCTCGAAGCAGGATTGGTAGCCTTCTCATCCCAAAACGTCCCGTAGCCACCCCCACCCAGGTGAAACTCAATCGCCTTGTCCTTCACCTTCACCTTGGTCACCATGATGCTATCCCCGGCCCGCACCGCGATTCCAAACTGTTTCAATCGCTTCTGGTAGCTCGCAAGCTCCAGCGGCTGCTCCCGGTCTGGAAAAAGATCGACGCCTTGCTGGCTCGCCGGCATGTCGATCTTCACCCGCACCATCTTCGCCTCAAACGGAGCTCCCATCTGGGCCAAACCCGTCAGCGAACAAACACTTACTAAAATCAGTTCTCGAACCATGCTCCAAACTTTAACAAATCAGGCGAATCTCAACAACCTCGGGGAGCGCCCCCTCCGGTGCGCTCCCCCAATAACTTTTTAACTGGCCGGCGAACTTGCCTTCCACTTGTCCCTCAATTTGACAATTTCATCATGTGTATTCTTTACTTGGTTGCACTGCTGCTGCACAAGTTCTGTCGCGCTCCCAAGCTCGTGCTCCTCCAGCGCCTCCATATATTGATTCACTGCATGATCCTCACCACGCTCGCACTCCTCAAGCACCGCCAGATTATCCCGCGTCGACATTGTCGATTTCAGATTGATCCATCCCCGGTGAACTGCTGCACCCAGCGTCCCATCCACCTCGGCGATCTTCCCTTGTCCTTCAACCAGCCTCTGCAGCTTTACGGAAAACTCCTGCCGCTCACGCGAATATTGCATAAACGTATGCTTCAGACTGGCATCGCTGCAATCCTTGGCTGCCGCAGCAAATCCATTCTCCCCATCTTTGGTTGTCTCAATCAGATGATTTAATGCGCTGGCCTTCTTATCCCCAGCCGCTTCTTGTGTTGGTTGCATAAACATCTTGCTTGCACCCGCACAGCCAAACTCAAACTGGACTCCAAAATGCTTTCAACTCACCATGGAAAAACACAGCCAAAAAGGCCTCGGCCCCAACTCAGCCGGTCAGTCTGGAGACACTCAGGGCATCTCTGACAAAGCTGAGTCCAGCTCCGAAAGCATTGAAGAACTACTGGAAGAGGGGCAATTCATCGAAGCCGGCGTCCTCGAAGGCATCGAAGATTCCGCTGACGGAGACCCCACTCCGCTCCGCCCGAAACAGTTCCCCATCGACGACATCCCACTTGAATACCAAGAAGATGTAGAACCCTAATCCCGACTAAATGCCGCCGCATGACCACAGAAGGTCACCCGGCTACGGGCTTGCGCGTAATCAACTGATGCATCTGCGGATGCTCAAACACCTCATGCGGGTCAATATCGGCAGCATTTATCCCCCCGTTGCAGGTTCCCTAACCGCTCGTCGCGTAGCGTTCCTTCCCGAATCATCCCCTCTCCAACGGTCACCATGGTTCAATTCCAAAACCCCGTATGCTTCCCGCTGACATAGTGCGGTTGATAATCATCCACAGTTTCACCCGTCTCCCATGAGAAGCCGGCTCTGTATTCAACGCGCTCACATCGCACTCTTCACAAACCATAACCCCACCCGGCTTCAGTGCCGCATAGATACTCCGCATCGCCTCCACTGGCCGATTCAAATTCACCATCAACCACCGGCAATGAGACACATCGATGCTCTCCGGCTCAAGCCCATGTTCATTTATATTGGCCACCCGAAACTGAGCCGTCTTTAGCCCCGCCTCATCCGCCATCTTCTGCGCCACTTCCACCTGATGCTCATTCAGATCGATCCCGGTAGCGTGGGCTCCAAGTCCAGCCGCCCAACACGACACATACCCCAGCCCGCAACCAAACTCAGCAAACCGCTGCCCGGCCCCGAGCCCCGCCAGCGTCAACAACTTACGCGTATCTCCGTCATGAATCTCGCTAATCACATGCAGCCGGTCATGGTCAGACCGCCCAACACTTAAGATGTATTGATCACCAAGAGTCGACATAGAATGCTGATTCCGATGATGTCGATCACTCATTCCGACGCGATGGCGATCACCAAATG
>CAZZGS010000866.1:0-2459 GCA_964653845.1 uncultured Bryobacter sp. | reverse complement strand
CTCGCCGCCCCCGAAGACGAAATCGCTGCCCGAGTCCAGGAATCTCTCGACTTCGTCGAACTAGGTCACACCCTCGACAAATTCCCCAGTGAACTCTCCGGCGGCATGCGCCGCCGCGTAGGTATCGCGCGGGCCAATGTGACCAACCCCAAAATTTCTCTCTACGACTCGCCAACCGCCGGCCTCGACCCAATCACGGCTCACACCATCATGTCGCTGATCCTCAAGCAGCGCGAGTTACGCAAAACAACGACAGTTCTGGCCACCCATCGCTACCAGGATGGTTCGATGGCGGCCAACTACCACTGGGACGACGCGATCCACGACGTTGTCCGCGCCGCACCCTACGGCAGCTATGCCAACCTCAACACTACCTTCATCGTCATGAATGAAGGTCGCATCGTTTTCTCCGGCACCCAGCAACAGCTCGAAGCTTCCCGCGACCCCTATGTGTCACAATTTATATTGCATCAACCTCCGCCCAAATTAGGGCCAAGTGGAGATCAAGGGCATCAACTTTCAGCATGACTACTAACAAAACCAGTTGGGCAAAACTCAGGGTAGGCTTGCTTGCCATGTCGGCACTGGTCCTGCTTACTGCGCTGATTTTCTACATCACCAGCACGAGCAACATGTTCGAGTCCACGACCAAGATCTTTGCTTATCTTGACACCAGCGGCGGTCTTCTCAAGAATGCCCCGGTCCGTTTGAATGGTTTTCTGGTTGGCAAGGTAACCGAAATCGGCCTCTCTGGAGAGAACCGTCAAAACCGCATCATCAAAGTGACTCTCGAAGTCGAAGATAGGATGCTTGCTTCGATCCCGAATGACTCAAAGGTTACCATTGGATCTGAAAATTTACTGGGCGCCAAGCTGATCGCAATCAAGAAGGGCGCATCCACAACACCCATAGCCAAGGGTGGTGAACTCCCCAGCGGATCCAGTGCCGAACTCGAAGACATCCAGGCCCAGGCATCCCAAACGATAGCCGTCCTCCAGAACATCCTCACCAAAGCCGAAGGTATTGTAGGCCAGATAGAAGCGGGTAAGGGCACGATCGGTAAGCTTCTCGTTGACGAAGAACTCTACAATCGCTTTAACAACATCATGAAAGAAGTCGAGCGCCTTTCATCTGCGCTCAATGCAGGTAAAGGTACCCTCGGCAAGCTCTTGAGCGATGAGACGCTCTACAATGATGTCCGCAAGACCTTAACCCGAATGGATCAGATTGTTGCTGACCTTCAGGCCGGGCAGGGCACCGCAGGCAAGCTTCTCAAAGACGACAGCATCTACGTTGAGACCAAAGCAAGTATTGTCGAGATGCGCAAGATCCTTGCCGATCTCAACGAAGGCAAAGGTACAGCCGGCCAGCTCCTCAAGAGCGACGCTCTAGCCAAACAACTCTCGGCAACTATTGGCCGGGTAGACACAATGCTCGACAAAGTCAACCGTGGCGAAGGCTCTCTTGGTCAACTCCTCGTAAATCCCTCGCTTTATGAGAACCTCGATGGCACTGCTGCAGAGATGAAGGGCTTGATGAAAGACTTCCGGGCAAACCCCAAAAAATTCCTGCGCATCAAACTCGCCATCTTCTAGAAAGACAGCTTGCGCTACCTCGTTGTCAATGCGGATGACTTCGGCTTCACGCGCGACGTGAATGCAGGCATTGTCCGTGCTCACCGCGAAGGTATCCTCACCGCAACGACACTTATGGCCAATGGCGACGCCTTTGAAGATGCCCTGCGCCTCGCTGCCGGGAACCCCTCACTTGATATTGGCGTTCATCTCCAGATGGTTCAGGGCCAGAGCCTAAGTGAACCAACCCGTCGTCTACCAGCTTCAGTCGGCGCACTAATCGGCGATCTCCTCGCCGGTCGCTGGGACGTCTTGAAAGAACTCGAAGCACAAGTAGAGAAAATCCTCGCCGCCGGCATCAAGCCCTCCCATCTCGACACACACAAGCACACCCATCTGCTTCCGGCCGTTCTTGACGCTGTAGGCAGAGTCAGTGAGAAGTACGAGATTCGTTGGGTTCGCAAACCTTTTGATCTACCTCTTGATGGCCGCCGTGCAAGCTGGAAAACGCGTGCCGCCTCAGTTGCCATGAGTCGCTTGCGAGGCCATTTCAGCAGAGTCCTCTCACGCTACGGAGCCCTCTCTACCAACCACTTCGCCGGCTTCCTGTGGACCGGAGACTTCAGCGCCCAAGACCTCGTCCAACTGATTCGTAGTCTTCCTCAAGGCTCCACCGAATTCATGTGTCATCCCGGAATCCTCGGTGAAGAATTACGCGCTGCTCCAACACGCCTCAAAGAAAGCCGCGAACTTGAATTGCAAGCCCTCATCGACCCCAGCGTCCGCAAAGCAATAGCTTCTGAAGGCATCGAGCTTGTCGGCTATAACGAGCTACCGCGGTAGGAGAATACGGAAGGCGGCCCCCGGCTGGTCTTCCCGGTTGGC
>CAZZGS010000865.1:0-2459 GCA_964653845.1 uncultured Bryobacter sp. | reverse complement strand
CCCTTACCCGTGACCTTCCCCGCGCCCTTACCCGCGTGCTTACCCGCGTGCTTCCCCGCGCCCAACCCCGTGCGTAAGCGCGGGGATTCAGCGACTCGCATGTTTAGGACTTAGTCCAAAACCAAGAACCCATCCAAAAGGCAAATCGGCGCACCATCGGCCCGAAGTGTCCCAGCCTCATCCGCCCATTTTCCTCAATGTTTACAGCAATGCCACGCGCAGCCCAACCAATACTTTCCCACCCTCCTCGCAAACAAACTGTGCCAGCAATCAGGCAACTACCTACGTAACAATCACTTAGCCGAAACCCAAAGAACCATCCGAATAGCCAATATTTTCCGAAAGTTCACTAGGGACAGGTCCACCCGCACCAACCCCAAGACCCTCCTGAACGCACCTCGCCCTAAGCCGAACGAATCCCCTTTACCCTCCGGAAACGATTTTCAACTAGTGCCTCCAGCGAATAGTCATTCCGGACGGAGGACAGCTTCCTCAGTCCAATCCGCCCTTACAGCAATTCCGAATCGAAAACTGTCCTGGACTCATCCCCACACTACCGATTTGCGAGTGGCACAGACTCAGAAGCGCTGAACCCATCTCGCTCAATTTGCAGCGGATATCGCGCTCAGCTCTCTACTGGCCCCATTCAATATCGATAGTGGGCTGTCCAAGGACACGGAATTCCGTCACCGCGTGAAAAACTGAGACTTCGGTGCCGCCAGAGACGGGCAGATCGGCAATCAGAATGCTAGGCTCGGGCTCGTCGGTTTCATTCTTGAGTGATTCACGCAGTCCCTGGATGGCCTTGTATAGATCGGCCACCTTGTCGGGCTGACTTAGCGCCTTTCGCAGTGCCTCAGGTGTCCTGGCTCCGACTTTCACGATAAATTCGATGAGGGGTGCGAGCTTTTTAAATTTGCCAACCGTCCTGGCACCCTTAATCACAGAACCGGCATTGCCGCCCAATGCGAGATTAAAATCCACTCCGCCCGCCAACAGTGAATTGAGTTGGGATGAATGGCGCATGGAGCTGACATAGATTAAGCAGAGGCCACCGCTAGCGCCAATGCCCAATCCCATACGGGTGGTTTGCGCATTGAGTGAAACGGTTCTGATTTGGGGTTCCTGATTGACAAGATCCTGGATGGAGATGATCATTCCGCCCATCTGCTCGATGCCCATGAAGATTACGGTTGAGCCAAATTTCAAGCCGAGCCCGAGCCAGGAGTTTAAATTGAGCTTCGCTTCAGGACTTGGCTTAACAGTTGGAACTTCGGGAATTGGCTTAAGATTCGGATGAGGCAGATACACATAGCCAGGATCGGCGTTGGAGGAGAACATGTAGTTCTTCTTGTCCTGTGTCGCTTTGCAGCAACCCACCTTGTTGCGCAGGTACCAGTTGATCTCGGTGGGAATTCTGGTAAGAAAGTTGTAATGACACAACCCCAAGGCGTCCAATCCAGAGGCTTTCACTTCAGGGCGAGCGGCAAGCTTCCACCAATCGTCTGCGTCATTGACTTTATAGGGAATGCCACCTGGTGGCTTATAGGACAGGTCAAGCTTTGCGGGAGTTTTCTCACACCCCGCGACGAGTAGGGAAGGCTTTGCCATATTGTAGATCCGCTCATGATTCTATCAATCGACGTGACCTTTCTTCAAGAAAATCAGAGTTGGAAAAATACTGTCAGCCTCATCCGTCCCGACCACCTTCATCCATTTCCCTCAATGTTGTTGACTCTGCACTACGCTCCCAGCCCCGTGCGTAAGCGCGGGGATCCAATCACTCGAACATATGACACTTGGCTGCAAATCAAAGCCCTGGCCGAACGCCATAACTTTCAACTAATCGCTTGACGACAAATCCACTCGCACCAGGCGCAAAACCTTCCCCAACGATCCGCCCCGATGCCGAACGAAGCGAATCTCCACCCCCGTTTCCACCGCATCGGCAATGCACTTGTGCAGAAATGACGAATGCCCTTCGTAATCGGAATTCACTTCTACCCTCAGCTATTCGCAACTTTGACAATTAAATATCCCCCAATGCCCGTGACACCACAGCCATCTCTAGCGGGACTTTCCCACTTGGGAGCGCGGAAGTTGTTTAAGTTGCTTTATTGCAATCAGATAGCAGCGCCGTGGTGTATATACCACGGCGCTGGGTCAGTTCAGTTTCGGTAAGGCATTGAGTGCCTCGGCCAGTGCCAGGCGCTCCGGGTCGGTCTCCTCCATCTGCCAGCGCACGCGGGGTCTTCCCCGGTTGCCCGTCCGATCAATCATGCGGCTGTAGCGGATCGCCCCTAACTCGGTGAGAAGAAGCTGCGCGCCTCCCACAAACGCGGCTTTCTGCCCAGCCCGCCGATGCAACAAGGTCACCAGCAAGTACGCCATCACACAAACAAATCCATGCACCCGCAGCTTTTGGTCGGTCCAGTGAAACTGCGGGCGGATCGCCAGCA
>CAZZGS010000864.1:0-2467 GCA_964653845.1 uncultured Bryobacter sp. | reverse complement strand
GCCCACGCCGATGTCATCCTGATTTCTGGTGACACCGGCGGCACCGGCGCAAGCCCCCTCACCAGCCTCAAGCATGCTGGCTCCCCCTGGGAACTCGGCCTCGCCGAAACGCAGCAAACGCTGGTCATGAATGATCTCCGCAGCCGCGTCCGCATCCAAGTCGACGGCAAGATGCAGACCGGCCGCGACGTCGCCATCGGCGCACTCCTCGGTGCCGAAGAGTTCGGCTTCTCTACTGCCCCTCTCATCGCCTTGGGTTGTATCATGATGCGCAAGTGCCACCTCAACACCTGTCCCGTTGGAATCGCGACGCAAAACCCTGAGTTGCGCAAGAAGTTCGATGGCACCCCTGAGAACGTCATCAACTTCTTCTTCTTCATTGCAGAACAACTCCGAGGCATCATGGCCAAGCTCGGCCTCCGAACCGTCCAGGAAATGGTCGGCCGCACAGACCTCCTTGAGACACGCAAGGCCATCACCCACTGGAAGGCTAAGACCCTCAGCTTCGCCAACCTCTTCTACAATCCTCCCGTGCCGCAACGCGTCTCGCGCTTCTGCACCACCACGCAGGATCATGGCCTCGTCGAAGCTCTCGACTATAAACTGATCTCGCACGCCAAAGAAGCTATCGAGCACGGCACGAAGGTCGACTTCAAATTGCCCATCCGCAACGTCCATCGCGCTGTCGGCGCAATGCTCTCCGGTGAGATCGCCAAACGCTACGGCAATGAAGGTCTCCCCCACGACACGATCAACTTTGAGTTCAACGGCAGCGCCGGCCAAAGCTTTGGTGCCTTCCTGTCCAAAGGTGTGACTATGCGCCTTGAAGGCGACTCCAACGATTACACCGGCAAAGGCCTCTCCGGCGGACGCATCATCGTTTACCCGCCCAAAAAGTCAACCTTCCTGCCTGACGAAAACATCATCATCGGCAACACCGCGCTATACGGGGCCACCAGCGGTGAGTCCTTCTTCAACGGTCGAGCTGGCGAACGCTTCTGTGTTCGCAACTCCGGTGCCACCGCTGTAGTTGAAGGAGTCGGCGACCACGGCTGCGAATACATGACCAAGGGCCTCGTCCTTTGCCTCGGCTCGACCGGGCGCAACTTCGGTGCCGGCATGTCCGGCGGTATCGCCTATGTCCTTGATGAAACCGGCCAGTTCCAGACCAACCTCTGCAACCGGGCCAGCGTCGATCTCGACCCCGTCGAATCCTCAGAGGACATCAACACTCTCAAACAACTACTCGAGCGCCACTGGCAGTACACCTCGAGCCCCAAGGCCCGCTGGGTCCTCGACGAATTCGGCGAATTCCTACCCAAATTCCTAAAGGTCTTCCCGCACGAGTTCAAGCGCGTCCTCGGCATCGCCCGCTCTGTATCAAACACAGTGGCCCAGCCTGAAATCTCAACCCCCAAGTCCGCCAAGCGTGAGGTGATCCATGGGTAAGCAAACCGGCTTTCTCGAAATCGGGCGCGAAGTCGCCAAAAAGCGTCCTGTTATAGAACGTGTTAATGACTGGTTCGAGGTCTACCAGGACTTCCCGGCCGCGAAGGTTTCAGAGCAAGGCGCTCGCTGCATGGATTGCGGCGTCCCCTTCTGTCATACCGGCTGCCCGCTCAACAACCTAATCCCCGATTGGAACGACCTCGTCTATCACAACCGCTGGGAAGAGGCGATCCGTCAGCTCCATGCCACCAACAACTTTCCCGAGTTCACCGGCCGCCTCTGCCCCGCCCCTTGCGAATCCGCCTGTGTGCTTGGCATCAACGAGACGCCTGTTTCGATCAAGCAGGTCGAAAAATCAATCATCGACCGCGCCTTCGCCGAAGGCTGGATCGTTCCTGAACTCCCCACCTTACGCACCGGCAAGAAGGTCGCTGTCATCGGCTCAGGCCCCGCAGGTCTTGCCGCTGCCCAGCAACTCAATCGCGCTGGCCACACGGTTACCGTCATTGAACGCGACAACCGCCTGGGCGGCCTCCTCCGTTACGGCATCCCCGACTTCAAAATGGAGAAGCATCACATCGACCGCCGCATCGAGCAACTCAAAGCCGAGGGCATCCTTTTCAAGCTCAACACCAACATCGGCAAAGATGTCGAATTCAGCGACCTCCGTAAACAGTTTGATTCCATTCTTCTTGCCATTGGCGCCGAACAGCACCGCGACGTCAACGTCCCCGGCCGCCAACTCAAGGGCATCCATTACGCGATGGAATACCTGCCCCAGTCCAACCGCGCCGTAGCCGGAGACACGGTCGAAGGCCAGATCACGGCCACCGGCAAACACGTCATCATCATCGGCGGCGGCGACACCGGTGCCGACTGCCTCGGCACAGCCACCCGTCAGGGAGCTAAGTCCATCCATCAGTTCATGATTCACCAGCGTCCACCCGATGAGCGTGCCGAATCCACCCCCTGGCCTCTCTGGCCTGTCATGTATCGCGAAGAGCCCGCTCATGAAGAG
>CAZZGS010000863.1:0-2471 GCA_964653845.1 uncultured Bryobacter sp. | reverse complement strand
CCGTTGTGATAGCTGTCGTCGTTCAGGTAGTAATCAGAAACAGGGGCTGGCGGTGATACGGCTGCCAGGGCTGGGTGGCTGTCGATCAAGGCGGCGCTGGCGAAGAAGCCGGGCTGTGAGATGCCCCAGATGCCGACCTTGCCGTTGTTCGATGGGATGTTCTTGATGAGCCATTCGATGGTGTCGTAGGCGTCGCTCGATTCATCGATGTCTTTGGGGCCTTGCTTGTTGGGCTTGAAGGGACGGGTGAGGGTGAAGTCGCCTTCGCTCATGTTGCGGCCACGGACATCCTGGTAGACGAAGATGAATTTCTCACGCGAGAAGAGTTGCGAGGGGCCGAGGTTGACGGGGTATTTGTCGATGCCATAAGGAGCGACGCTGTAGGGCGTGCGCTGCAGGAGGATCGGGTAGGTCTTGCCTTCGGTGAGGGCGTCTTTGGGCATGTAGACGCTGGCGAAGAGTTTGACGCCGTCGCGCATCGGGATCTTGTGATCGTACTTGGAATAGTTCTCTCGGATGTAAGGGTCGGCTGGCGGAGGAGCCTGTTGAGCCTGGAGGAAGAGGGATAGGAATGTAAGACTCGCCAGCAATCGCATAGATGTGATTCTAGCGAGCGTCTTTGACCAGGTGTTGGGCGGCCTCGGGCCAATTGGGAAACTGGAAGTCGAAACCGGCGTTGATTAGACGCGATGGGATGACGCGGCGGGACTTGAGGATAAGCTCACTTTCGGTGCGCAGGAACACGGCGCCGATTTCGATCATCCACTCCTTCGCCGGGAGGCCGATTGTCTGGCCCCAGGCTTTGCGGAGGTCGCTCATGAATTCGCTGTTGGGGAGCGGGTTGGGGGAGCAGAGGTTAATAGGGCCGTTGAGTTCTTCGTGCTCGATCAGGAAGTCGATGGCGCGGGTGAAGTCTCGATGGTGGATCCAGGAGACGTATTGATCGCCGCTGCCGGCTGCGCCGCCGAGGCCGAAGCGAACTAGCCTGGAGAGGACGCTGAAGACGCCGCCAGGGTCTGGGCTCATGGTCATTGCTGAACGCAGAGCGACTCTGCGGGTCTTCGGTGTGTTGGCTGCAAAGAAAGTGTCTTCCCATTTGGTGGCGACTTCGATGGAGAACCGCCAGGTGGTCTCTTTGCTGCCGAGTTCACCTGTGATGTCGTCTTGCGGGCGGTCATAGGCGTGGCGGTAGATGGTTGCGGTGGAGGCGTTGAGCCAGAGGCTGGGCGGGGTCTTGGCTTGGGCAATGCACTCGCCGATGATGCGGGTGGAATCGATGCGTGAGCGGAGGATTTGGGCTCGGTTTGATTCTGTGTAGCGGCAATCGACACTGCGGCCGGCGAGGTTGATTACGACGTCGGTTGAGTCGAGGAGATAGGACCAAGTGCCGGGGGATGCGCCGTCCCAGGGGAGGCTGCGCCAGGGCATGGTTTGTGGGTAACGGGAGAGGACTGTGACTTCGTGGCCTTGCGCGTGGAGCCGCCGGGCGAGGACTGTGCCGACTTGACCGGAGCCGCCGGGGATTAGGATGCGCATTTTGGATTTAGTGTGTTTCTTCGAGAAACGGGTTTATTACTTGTAGGTCTCCGAAGCGCCGGTTCGACTGGAAGTCTTCGCTCCAGAGAATTGAGGCACCAACCTGAATGGCACTGTTGAGAATGAGAGCGTCCCACCAGGAGATTTTTGCGCTTCGGTGCAGGACGATAGCATGCAGGATCTCTGCGTGTGTAGGCCGATGGATCGTCCAGTGGGCAAAGTCGGAAACGAGATCTTGTAACTGCTTGTTGTCAATCTTGAGCTTGCTAATGCCCACTGAAACAAACTCGATAAGCACTTGAGTACTCAGTGCGCCGGTGTTGGATGTTTCCAGACGCCGGATGAGTTCAACGGCTTTGCTGTGCTTGACCTTGTCGCCCGTATCGTGAGCGTAAATGAGGATATTCGTGTCGATGAACTCAACGTTCATAGATTTCGTTGCGAGTCCAGGTAATCCCGCGACCGTTGGTTCGATCCTTTGCATTCTTCATCCGGTCGAACATCCGGGCGCGAGCGGCAAGTCTATCTTTGTCGAGAGGGGCTTGCATGATCTGACGTATTGCTTCGGCGGCGAGCGCGGTCATTGATTGATTGCGCTGGGCAGCGAAGACTTTGAAGTCTTGGAGCAGGGCTTCAGGAAGATTGAGGGTCACGTTGCGGTGGCTGCCTGTTTTCACATCAATAAGTGTATCACGTATTTGTGTGATCAGAAAGTGAAGCGGAGCTGGATTTCGAGGCGGCGGTTGTTAGCGGATTCTGAGAAGGCGGTTCCGACAGGGACTGCCGAGCCGGCGGGTTGGTTGGCCTGGCCAAAGAGAGGTGAGGCGAGGTTGCCGATGATGGGGCCGGGGTTGTTGCGGTTGAGGATGTTTCTGATCGAGAGTCCGATCGTGGCGTTGTGTTTACGTGAGGTCCTTGCGCCGCCGGGGCCGGTG
>CAZZGS010000862.1:0-2476 GCA_964653845.1 uncultured Bryobacter sp. | reverse complement strand
AAGTTGACGGCCTGCTCTTTGGTGGGCTGGCCGATGCCGTTGATCCACCAGTTGAGGGGTTCGCCGTCGTCGAGGAGTTTCTTGGCACCGGTGGCTGAGCAGAGGAGGGTTTTCGATTTGAGGGCGGCTTTGGCTACGACTTCGTCCGCCCGGGGCATGACGAGTTCTTTACCGCCGGTGGGGGCGATGATGATCGGGGATTCGAGGTGGATGCCGAAGAGGTCGAGTGATGTGTCGATGTTGGTAACGTCGACCATGACGCGGGGGACGAGGTCCCAGTGGCCGTAGGCGTCGCGGTTGGAGCGGAGGGTTCGTTCGTCTTCTACGCCACCGGCGATGAAATCGTAGGCGAGTTTGTGCAGCTTTCGGCGAGCGATGTCTTCAAATTCGTGGACGTTTACGGGGCCGTAGAGGTCTTCATCTTCGGCGCTGAAGAGCGGGGACGCGGCGACATGCGCGGCGAATAGGCTAATGGCAGAGCGGCGATTCATCTCGGTTGCGATTCTATCGCGTTACCCGGAAAGAAGCTGACACGAAATGGTTGGTTGAGGAATCTCAATCATATGCGCGCTCTTTTAATTTGGTTCAGTTTGATGGTTTCGGTTGTTCAGGCGCAATCGCAGTTGCGGTTGTTGTCGACCCAGTTTGAAGGGTTGGTGGAGAAGACAGATCCGGCTGTGGTGCAGATTGTAGTGCGGGCGTTCTCGGCCTCAGAGGAAAACTCTGCTCCTTTGATCCGAAGTTCGAAGGGAAACGGGTCTGGTGTAATTGTATCTGCGGATGGGTATATCCTGACGAATTCGCATGTGGTGGCGAATGCGGGGCGGATCCAGGTGTTAATACCTCAAGCAATGGGGGCGGCTTACCGGCACTTGTCTGTCTTGCGGACGAACGGCAAGCTGGTGAATGCGCGTGTCGTGGGGCAGGACCGGGAGACCGATATTGCGGTATTGAAGATTGATGAAGCGGGGCCCCTGCCGTTTCTGTCGTTTGGGGATAGTGAGCGGTTGCGAGAGGGGCAGTTGGTGTTTGCGTTTGGGAGTCCGCTCGGGCTCGACAACAGCGTGACGATGGGGATTGTCTCGGCTAAAGCGCGGCAGGTGAAGCCGGATGATCCGATGGTGTACATCCAGACGGATGCGGCGATCAATCCTGGAAATTCAGGTGGGCCGTTGGTGGATGGTGACGGGAAGATTGTCGGGATCAACACGTTCATCATCTCCAATTCGGGTGGGAGTGAAGGGATTGGCTTTGCTTCGCCATCGAATATTGTGCAGGCGGTGTACGAGCAAATCCGGCAGGATGGGCGGGTGAGGCGCGGGCAGATTGGGGTGTTGGCGCAGACGATTTCTCCACTGCTTGCGACAGCGCTGGGGCTTGCCATGGACGCCAGTGTTGTGATCGAGGATGTGACGCCTGGTAGCTCTGCCGAGGCAGCCGGGCTGAAAATCGGCGATGTGGTTGTCGCACTCAATGGGAAGCCGATTGAGAATGCGCGGCAGTTTGGTGTGAACATCTATCAGAACGCGGGGAAGACGATTGAAGTGGATCTGGTGCGGGGGAAAAAGCCGATGAAGATTGGGGTTGCTGTGCTTGAGCGGCCCAAGGATCCGGACCGCTTGCTCGCGCATTTGCAGGGTGAACAAAGCCGGGTGAGGAAGCTTGGGATTCTGGCGGTAGATGTCGATGAGAAAGTGATCCCGCTGTATTCTGCACTTCGTGAATATACAGGTGTGGCGGTAGCCGGGATCACCACAGACCTGTCGGTGGAAGCGAATCGATTGCAGCCGGGTGATGTGGTGCACCGGGTGAATCAGGAGGCGGTGCTGAATCTGGCTGGACTGCGCAAGATGCTTGAGGAGTTCAAGCATGGCCAAGTGGTGGCGGTACAGGTGGAGCGAGCCGGGCAGATGCAGTTTGTGGTGCTGGAGATCGACTAGCGCGGTGTGGCCGGGCGCACTGGTGGCGTGGGCCCGGCGTGTGTATTTACGCGGGCTCGGATTTCAATGAGCTGTGGAGGCTTGGGTACCTCACGGGTTTGGGTTTGTTTTCTGGTTTTCCTGCGGCTGTGTTGGTTTTGCTGGCAGGTTTTCGTATTTGGTCAGGATGCGTTGGGCGTTTTCATGGAAGCTGCGGTCTGCTTTTGGGTTGCCGGTGATGGGTGGAATTTTAGCTTCCGCAGGATTCTCGATCTCGATAGGGACAAGGCCTTCCGGGGTGACCAGGACCGGGTAGACTTCTTCTTTTGGACGAGCGAGGCGAGGAGGGAGATCCTTGATGGATTCGATTTCTGCGTTTTTGTTGTTGGCCAGGAATTGATCTCGAAGCTGGATTTCCTGGCGGAGCAATTTGAGGGTGCGGGCCATGCGGGCGGGGAGACGGGCTAGCTCGCGCAGGATGGAGTTGAGGAAAGGGAGGGGGTTGCGAGGATATCGGCGACGCGGAAGCTCATGGCCTGGTTGAGTAGGTATTCCAT
>CAZZGS010000861.1:0-2478 GCA_964653845.1 uncultured Bryobacter sp. | reverse complement strand
ACCTCCGCCTCCCGTAAATCCACAACCCTATGCCGAACTTCCTTGTTCTCGGTCGGAAACGTATTCGCGATCCAATCGCTCACCGGGCTCAATTCCGCCTGCGCCGCCGCCAGACTCGCTCCAGGCGCCAACCGCGCAATCGATCCAGTAGACCATCGATAAGACCGCTTCTCCTTGCTCCGGCTAGTCCCACGCAAAGCAAGTGCTGACTCTTCCGTCACCCACATCGAAGTTCTCTCCGGAAATGCGAAACCTGACGGCATCACCCCCACCACCTCATAAGAATTCATTGCCGTACGAACCGTCTGCCCCAGCACACTCGGATTAGCCCCAAACCGCTCTCGCCAAATCTTCTCACTCAGAATCGCCTTCCGAATCGGTCCTCCAGGCTGATTCTCTGCAGCCGAAAATTCCCGGCCAATCATTGGCTTCACTCCCAGCAGCTCAAAGAGCCCACTCGAAATCTTGGCTACCTCAATGGTTTGCGCCCCACTGTTGGACACAAGATTGACTCGCTCCAGCGAATAGGTTCCCACCCCGGCAATCAGCCTGCAGCGCGTACGAATATCGTCGGCATCAAGAAACGACAACCCTAAACTATTCCCCGGGCTTTTTACCGGAAAGGTATCCAGCTTCACCAACTCATCCGGGTTCCCATATGGCAAAGGCCGTAGTAGAAATCCGTGAATCAACGAGTACACCGCCGTATTGGCCCCAATCCCAATTGCCAGGGTCAAAACAACAATTAAACTCAAATTCCATCGGGAAACGAGATAGCGCAGTGAACTTAAAAAAATACTCATGGCGGTGAATCTTAAAGTATGGATTCACTCAGCCGAAAACTGATGAAATTTCTCACAAACGGACTGATTCTCCCGGCAGACGGAATCAAAACGAGTACGGCACTTCAACAAACTCAAGCGACCCCGGAAAGTCCTTCGTATTGCGAGTCGCCAACTTCAGCCCATGCACCTGCGCCACCGCCGCCTGCAAAGCAGCAGGCAACTTCCAACCATGCGCTCGCCGAAGCTCCGCCGCAAGATCCGCCTCAACTCGCGTGATTGCAATCGAAGGAAAAAGTTCAAGCAGCCCCAACGCCCGCTCCCTGGCCTCAGCATCCCCAAACCCAACCAACACCTCAGCCCGGGTAATGACAGAAATCGCCGCTACCCCCTGATTCTTCTTCAAATACAAAGTCGCCTCAGCCCGTCCATTGAAGTGGTCAATCAGAATGACCGAGTCAAGCAAGACCCGCACTACCAGCCCTCTCGTTCCTTCTTCTGAAACTCCAACCCATCCCCACCGCTCCAGATCCCTGAAGTCTTCGCAAGCTCCGCCTCAAATCGCAACGCATCCTGATCCTTCAGCAAATGCAGCGCACGCCGAACTACCTCAGTCATCGGCACACCTTCCTGTGCCGCTTTGATATCAATCCATAATTTGATATCGTCATCAATAGAGATAACGGTTCTAACCATACCGCAACGATATCATAACTCCAAACTTAGACATCCTACAAAAATCGTAGTATAGTCTATAGAGAACTATAGATTATGTTAGCTGGACACCTCGACCATCTCGAAGCCGAGTCAATTCACATCCTCCGCGAAGTAGCCGCAAGCTTTGCCCGCCCTGTCATCCTTTACTCAGTCGGAAAAGACTCCTCCGTCTTGGTCCATCTCGCCCGTAAAGCCTTCTTTCCAGGCAAGTTACCCTTCCCACTCGTGCACATCGACACCACCTACGAATACCCCGAACTGATCGAATTCCGAGACTGGTTTGTCAAAGAAATCGAAGCCAATCTCATTGTCCACGTCAACGAAGAAGCCGTCGCCGCCGGAACCAACCCCTACTCCCTTGGCACCGCCAAGTGCTGCAGCCTCCTCCGCACCCGCGCGCTCGTAGATGGCCTCCAGAAACTCCAGGCCGACGCCGCAATCGGCGGTGCTCGTCGCGACGAAGAAAAATCCCGTGCCAAAGAACGCGTCTTCTCCTTCCGCAACCAGTTCGGCCAATGGGACCCCAAAGACCAGCGCCCCGAACTCTGGAACCTCTACAACCCAAAAGTCGACCCCGGCGAGAGCATGCGCGTCTTCCCCCTCTCCAACTGGACCGAATTCGATATCTGGAAATACCTCGAACGCGAGCACATACCCATCGTCCCCCTCTACTACGCCGCCCCACGCGAAGTCTACGTCCGCGGCAACACCCTGATCCCGGTCAAGGCCAACGTCCGCGCCCTCCCCGGCGAAACCCCGCAAATCCGCACCTGCCGCATGCGCTCTCTGGGCTGCACTCCCTGCTCCGGTGCCATCGAATCCGACGCCGACAAGATCCCCAAAATCATCGAAGAACTTTTCAGCTTCCGCCGCAGCGAACGAGAAAACCGGGTCATCGATCACGATCAGGAAGGCTCAATGGAAATCAAAAAGCGCGAGGGCTATTTCTAAATGCAAACCACCCTCCGCTTCTCCACCG
>CAZZGS010000860.1:0-2480 GCA_964653845.1 uncultured Bryobacter sp. | reverse complement strand
TTCTTAATCTTTGTAGTGGCAGCGGATAAGTTGTTTCTGTATGATTTAGTACATGCGCCACCGTATTCAGTTGCTGTTTCTCCTCGCCGTTTCAAGCATGTTTGGGCAAACATGGCTTGAGACCTCGCGGATGAAGCTAGGCCAGGCGGAGTATGCGCGGGAGCAACTGCATGTGCAGGGGATCCCGGTGTGGGGCGAGGAAGCGATTCGTACGGATGGGGAACGAATCGAGACGGCGCGGGCACGGACTAAGTTTCCGGGCAAGCTGGACGGGCTGCGGTTTGGGAGCGTCAACGAAGCCGAGGCAGTGGCAACGGCCAAGGCTCAACTCGGTTGGCCTGAAGGGCGAGTGGCCTATGCGGACCGCTGGTGGAAGCCTCAGGCGGATGGTTCGCTGGCCGGAGTATGGCGGGTGATCCTGGAGCGGCATATGGGGCAGGTGAGGCGGGTGCTGGTGGACGCCTCGAGCGGGCAGGTGGTGGAGACTTTTGAGCTGACTAACCGGCAGGCGCGTGGCAATGTATTTCCGCGCAGCCCGGTGTCGTCGCGATTGCAGCAGGCGGAATTGGCGAGTTTGTCGAGTGCCAATTCACTGACTGGAAGAGCGGCCCGAGTCTACAGCTATTTGCCGGTGTTGCTCGGTTTGATTCCGGAAACCAGTATTGGGCTCCCGGAATCGCAATTGGCACGGCCAGATACGGGTGGGAATTACTTCTATTCGCCGGACGATCCGCGGTTTTCCGAAGTGCAGGCTTACTACGGGATCACGCGCGCGGCCGACTATATTCGGAGTCTGGGATATTCAGGTCTGAACCGGCAATTCGATGTGGTGGTGCAGTATGTCGATCTGGAAAGCCCCTATGATGTGAATGCGTTTTTCAGCCCGCTGCTCTTTAGCAACCGGGGAGGGATTGTGATGCAGTCGAACCTTCTGGGGGCGGATACGACGCTGGATTCGAGCATTCTTTTCCATGAGTATGGGCATGCGACGGTACATGGGATTGTGGGGATGCTGAATAGCTCGAAAGAGTTTGGGGCCGTGAACGAGGCGTTCTCCGATTACTTTGCGGGCAGCTTCCTGAATACGCCGGCGATCGGGGAATACTTTCCATACCTAAGCCCTTCACCCAATTTTCTGACGAGACAAACGTACTTGAGGACGATGGATAATGAGACCTTCTATCCTGACTTTATTCAAGGAGAGCCGCATGGCGATTCGTTGATGTTTAGCGGCGCTATGTGGGACATGCGGAGGGCACTGGGCCAGCAACGGGCCGACCTGGTGGCAATGAATGGCTTGGCGCGGATGTCGGCGCAGATGGGGTTTTATTCGGCGTCGCAGGCGCTGATTGGGGCGGCGAATTCGTTATACGGGAATTCGGTGCGTGATCGGGTGAGCCAGATTTTTGCCAATCGCGGATTGACGAGCAGCACGGCGCAGTATTCCGAGCAGAGCATTCCACTTGTGAGCGGGGAAACCCGGGTGAGTCTGGTGGATGGCAGGCCAGCGGGAGTTAGTTATTTTCTGGCGCCGGATGACTTTCGCATTACGGTGCCTCGTGGTGTGTCGGGAATGCGGGTGCAGGTGGAGGCCTCGGGGCCGGTGAGACCATTTGTTCGGTTTCGCGCACCAGTGGATATCGATGGGAGCAGCATCGTGCACGATTACTTTATTAACGATGGGCGGAGTCTGGATGGGACGGTGAGCCTGTCGAGTACGCCTGAGTTGCAGGCGGGCGAATATTACTTCAACGTGGCCAACACGACGGCTACGCAGGTGGAGTATGCGATCCGGATCACGCTTACGAATGATCCGGCGGGGGCGGGCGCTTCGTTTCCTGTGATTTCGAATGGCGTTCCAGTGACGGGATCGGTACCCAGCAATTTTCTCAATACCCGTCAGTTTCGAGTGGTGGTGCCGGTTGGAGCTACGGCGCTGGACCTTGAGCTGAGCGGAGATCAGGATGTGGATTTGTATGTGAACTTCGGCAATCCGGTGCAGGCAGGGGGAGAGGGCTTGCCATTGGCCGAGGGGATTTCCGCTTCGGCGGCGAATACCGAGCGAATGACACTGACAACGGCGACGGTACCGAACCTTCGGCCGGGCACTTACTTTGTTGCGGTGCAGAATTACAGCCTGGCGGCGACGGCGAAATTTAGCTTGCGGGCGACATTGCGAAACGATGCGGTGTATGCGCCGAGCCAGGATGTTGTAGGGCCTAATGATACGCGGAATCTGTTTTTACCGGTGAGCTCGAATACCGGGATACTGCTGACGCGGCAGTTCCGGATTGATACGCAGGCGGCGTGGCGTGGGTTGAATCTACGGGTGGCCAGCAATTCGAATCTGCTGCTGCTGGTGAAGCGGAACCAGCCGGTGCGGTTTGCCAACGGCGTGCCGGATGCCGATGCGCGGTATCTGATCCAGAACGAGGCCAAGACGGTTACGCTCGATACCGGATCGAATCCTGCATTCCAGC
>CAZZGS010000859.1:0-2480 GCA_964653845.1 uncultured Bryobacter sp. | reverse complement strand
ATATGCCACCGCCCTGGCAGAACTCGGCCCCCCGGCCAGCGGTTCCGCCGGCCCGTCTGGAGCCGACCTCCTCGATCGTGAACTCGGCGAAGGCCGAAAAGGCGGCTACCTCTTCAACCTGCAGGGCAACCCGCAAGGCTACGTCATTAGCGCTCAGCCAAAGCAATTCGGCACAAACGGCAGCCGTACCTTCTACTCCGACCAGACCCAAATCATTCGTAATCGCAACTCAAACGAACCAGCAACCGCACAGGACTCTGAGATTGGCTCTTCCGACAAACCTGCCGCCGACAAAAAGTAGCCGGCTCGACCCTCTACATCCAGAAATGCCACTTCTTGGTCCAAATCACATAAAGGCTGAGAACCAGATTGGTAACGGCGTGCACAAAGATCAAATCGCCTAGGCTCCTGGTCCGAGTCATCCACCAATTCCAGATGATTCCCGTCAATAGCCCCACTTCCCAATACGGCCCGTGTTCGACGGCAAACAGCGCCGCCACGATCCAGAACGACTGCCTGTCGCAGCTCCCCATCGGCAGCTCTTCAAAATCCTTCTTCACCAGCCACCGCAACATCCACGCCCGCCAGAACAACTCCTCAAGAATCGGAACCATTAATACGGCACTAATCGTCCGAAACAGCAACAGCAGCGGGCTCGCCAACTGCTCCGCACTCAGCGAGATTTTCACTTCGCCCATTACCGAATTCGTAAATAGCCAGTGCTGACGCCACCCAGGGAAAATCGAGTCAGGCGCTATCCACAAGAAGAAAGTAGCAACACCAATTGCCAGACTGGGGGCAAAAAAGCGCACCTTGAAATCGAGCACCCGCCGCGAGAAAAACCAGATCGATGCCCCCACCACCAGCACTCGAACCGCATACTCCCAGTCACCCAAAAACGCAAGGCTCTTCTGAATCGCCAGCATCCCGATAAAGATCAGGAAAGGTGCGACATAGGCAACTGTAGGGTTTTGCAACATCAGGGTTTTGCTCCTCGAATCCAGTTCAGGATCGTGTTGTATTCGGGCGAGTCTTTCTCAAAACGGACACCGCCGCCATGCGGTACCGTGTTGCTCCCCGCCACACCTTCACTCTCAGCCGTTGAAATCGGCTTTTTCAAAATCAAGCTCTCTTCCGGGTTTTCCAGATTCACCACCCGCAGCGCCGAACCCACACTATTGCCATCAAAGATCGCGTGGCTTGCATGACACTGCACGCACGCATAACCATCTTTGCCGCGCTTCTCGAGAATCGGCTGCACATAGCCACGGAAGTAACTCTCATCCGGCCGCTCAGCTGTCCGCCCGCGTGGCCCTTGCTGTCCAGCCATTCTGGGCCTCAGAGGCGCAGCATTAAATGCCTTCAGCACTTCGAGATTCACTTCGTTCGCCGGGTCCTTCTTCGCCACAGCCACAAGCTGATCCCGGGCTGCTCCCGGCGCTCCACTGATCTTGCTGACCGTCCCAAATCTCGCATCTCTGGTCATCAAGGTCGCCTGCATCGCAAGCCGCCGCATCTCCGGGTCGCTGCTCTCAATCAACGGAAGCAACGCTTTCGCAAAACGCGTATTGCTCTCGCCGAAGAAAACCGTTTGCTCGATATCGTTACCAATCCGGTTATAGATAGCCGGCGAAACGCTATGCGGATCCGCCTTCAGATCATAGGTATCGGCACGCCGCAGTTGATACTCAGTCACGGCAGACAGAAAGCGCTTCCGGTTCGAATCGTTCTCTGTCTCAAGAAAACGGGCATACTTCCCAGCCAGACGCGCCTCATGCTTCAGGCGTCCGCGAATCACCCTCTCCCGGTCCGCCTCATGCGCCATCAACGGAACCCAGTTGTTGTACATGTACCGGATATTTTCATCGCCCAGATTGTAGAGCCCCTCGCGAAGGTTTCGCTCCACCCACTCCGGCTGCGGCTTCTTCAGCCCCGCAAGAAACGAATCCTCTATCTTGCTCTTGACTGCATCATCCGGGCTCCAGAACCACATCTGCCATAAGCCCTTCAGCGCCTGCACCCGCACCGCAACACTCGCCGATGCAGTCTTGGCAATCAGTCCATCCACAAAGCGGGAATCCCGCGCCAACTCGCGAAAGTGCGTCGCAAACACGCGCGTCGCGCCCCATTCCATACGCGCATCCTTGTTAGCCAATGCAGCTAACAGCACATCATTACCTTGTCCGCGACGGCTCAAGACCTGCCGCATCGCCCAGGCAGCGCTCCGTTGTACCAGCTTGCTCGAATCACCAAGCGCGGCCTGCACAAGCGCCAGGTCCTCAACCAGCGCCAGCCGTCCCAACACCTCCACAGCCAACTGCCGCACCAGCACATCCCTGCTCTTCACCAGCCCGCGCACCCGTGCAAGCACTTCAGCCGAAGGCCGGTCCCATATCTGCTCCAGCGACAACAACAAATCCTCCCCACCTTCGGGCAGCTTCGCAACAGTGGATCCCCAACCGCGCTTTGCCTCTCCATTC
>CAZZGS010000858.1:0-2483 GCA_964653845.1 uncultured Bryobacter sp. | reverse complement strand
CTATAAGGCAACCCTGGATCCGAAAGACCCATCAAGCGTCTTACTGCACTTCCAGGGCAAACTCCCCGACGGCATCCAGCTCATGTACGGCCACGGCAAAGACCCCTACGCCAACCTCCGCGATGAACTTGGGGCTGGCGCACCCGTCTTCGGGCCACTCCCCATCGCAAAGTAACCTTTCCGATTTTTGCTAGTCTAAGAGAACACGTGAAAAATTTTGTAATCGCTCTCGCACTTGGCGCAATCGTTGCGTTCGCACAAGCCGACAAAGTCGTCGCCTCCATCAACGGCAAGCCCATTACGGGCAAAGAACTCGAAGAATTCTCAAAGGGCCTCCCAGCCCAGTTCCAGCAGTTCTACCAACAGGACAAAGAAGGCTTTCTCAAGCAATACGCCGTCCTGATGAAGTTCTCCAAGCTGGCTGAAGCAGCCAAGGTAGACCAGGCTTCCCCCTACAAGCAGCGCCTCGAATTCACCCGCCTCCAGATCCTCTCGCAAGCCTACGTTGAAGACTACCGCAATAAGATCGTAGTCGCCGATCCGGAACTTGCCGCCTTCTACGACAAGAACAAAGACAACTACACCCAGGCCAAACTCATGGTGATCCTCGTCAACTACTCAGCCACTCCGGCCAAGGAAGGCGAGAAGCCCAAGCTCACCGAAGCCGACGCCCAGAAAAAGGCCGACGCCCTCGTCAAGCAAATCCGCGGCGGTGCAGACTTCAAGAAAGCGGTAGATGAATCTTCCGACGATGCTGCCTCTAAAGCCAAGGGTGGCGACTTCGGCACCATCCGCCGCAGCGACCAGATCCCCGACGAGCTCAAGAAGGCTATCTTCGCCCTCAAGTCCGGCGAGATCAGCGACCCCGTCAAGCAGCCCAACGGCTTCTACATCTTCAAGGTCGCCGAATACACCGCTCAGCCCATGGAAGAAGTGAAGCCCATGCTCACCAGCCAGTTGCGCGATCAGAAATTTCAAGAATGGCTCAAAACAACTCAGGACACAGCCGACATCAAGGTCGAGGACCCAACCTTCTTCGGCAAGGCTCCAGCAGCTCCGCCCGCAGCCCCCAAGCCCTAACGATCACCTTTGAGCGCCACCTCCGAGCACATCGAGGCAAGCTTGAGACTGGCTCCGGCCCCGGCAACGAAGTCTTCGCGGCGAGTTTCCTCACTCGCCGCGAAATCATTTTCGATACAGACCTGCTGGCCCACGCGCCAGACTTCGTCTCCATCGTCGCCCACGAAATCTATCACTTCGTCTGGCGACGTCTGCCAAACGCCGAACGCAAGGCCTGGGCAACGCTTCTCGCCACAGAGAAGCGTCCCACCCACACCGGCCTTTCCTCAAGCATTCGATACGTTTCAGGCGCACCACAGCAATCGAAAGACTACATCTGCGAGGCCTTCTGCGACACAGCCGCCGCCCTTACCAACCCCGATAAAAAGATTTCTTCGCAACGCCGCCGTTACTTTTCTCGTCTGAACGACAAGAGAAGGTTGCCGGTATAAACTAAGCTCAGGAGCTCCGCCATGAAACTCGCATCAGCAACCACCATTTTCGCCCTCTCGTTGGGGCTTATCTCTTGCTCCACAGAGTCCAAGGCCGACGCTGCCAGCGTCCGCCCTGCCAAAGAACGCAAGAAGGCCCCTGAGTTCAAACTCAAAGACGCCGACGGCAAAGTAGTCTCCCTCGCCGAATACAAAGGCAAAGCCGTGCTCCTCAACTTCTGGGCCACCTGGTGCGGTCCCTGCAAGGTGGAGATCCCCTGGTTTATCGAATTCGAACAGAAGTTCAAAGACAAAGGCTTCGCCGTTCTTGGTGTCGCCATGGATGAAGAAGGCTGGGAAATCATCAAGCCCTACATTACCGACAAGAAGGTCAACTACCGCATCCTTGCTGGCGACGATTCCACCGCCCAGCTTTACGGCGGCGTAGACTCTCTGCCCACCACCTTCCTGATCGATAAAAATGGCATGATCGCCGGCGTCCACGTCGGCCTCGTTTCAAAGAGTGAATATGAAAAAGACATCCTCGCTTTGCTCGGCGCTCCTGCTGGCAAGTAGCTGCTTTGCGCAAACCATTAACCCGGTCACCGTAGACCCGCCGCAAAAGTTTCTTATAGAACGCGGTAAGAGTGTCAGCTTTAAAATACACGCCAAGATAGCCCCCGGCTATCACGTCAATTCCAACAAGCCCAACGAAGACTACCTCATCCCGCTGCGCATGAATCTAGCTGCCGAACCGCTAGTCGTCGAGATCATGAAATACCCTGCGGGCCACGACGAAAAGTACAGCTTCTCAGAGAAGCCTCTCAACGTCCTCACCGGCGATTTCGACATCTTGATCATCGTCAAGGCGCCAGAGAAGATCGAGCCCCAGATGCACGTTCTGCTCGGCAAGCTTCGCTACCAGGCCTGCAGCGACAAGGCCTGCCTAACCCCAAAGACTCTCGAAGTCCGCGTCACCGCTGACGTCCGCTA
>CAZZGS010000857.1:0-2485 GCA_964653845.1 uncultured Bryobacter sp. | reverse complement strand
ATAAAGCAGGCGGAGAACGGGGCGAAGGCGCTGGAGGTGATGGAGACTTGGCCAGCGCAGTTGATCGTGACCGACATGATGATGCCGGTGATGGATGGGGCGGGGCTGCTGGGGAAGCTAAAGGAGCAGGAGAACCCACCGCTGGCGATTGTGGTTACGGCGTTTGGGAATCTTGAGACGGCGCTGAATACGATTCATGAACTGGGGGCGTTCTGGTTTCTTGAGAAGCCAATTGATCCGCAAGCGATGAAATTGTTACTGGATCGCGCTCTGTCGGCGCGGCGGATGAGCGAGGACAAGGTGATCCTCGAGCGGCAACTTGGTTATGAGGGGCGGCTTGGTGGGCTGGTTGGGCAGACACCGGTGATGCAGGAGCTGTTTGGGCTGGTGCACCAAGTGGCACCGACAAAGGCTTCGGTGTTGATTACTGGGGAGAGTGGGACGGGTAAGGAAGTGCTGGCTCGGGCGATTCATAGGTTGAGCCCTCGCGCGAAGGATCCTTTTGTCGCCCTCAATTGTGCGGCGTTGCCGGAGAGCCTGATCGAGAGCGAGTTGTTTGGGCATGAGAAGGGGGCGTTTACCGGGGCGCTTGAGCGGCGGGCGGGGTGTTTTGAGCTGGCGCATCGAGGGACGCTGTTGCTGGATGAAATTGGCGAGATGCCGGTGAGCACGCAGGCGAAGTTGTTGCGTGTACTTGAGGACGGTAAGGTAAGGCGGCTTGGGGCCAAGGGCGAGATTGAAGTGGATGTGCGGATTGTGGCGGCGACGAACCGGAAGCTGGAAGAGGCGCTCGGCAATGGGACGTTTCGGGAAGATCTCTTTTACCGGTTGAATGTGTTTCGCCTGGAGCTTGCGCCGTTGCGGGAGCGGATGGACGATATGCCGCTATTAGTAGAAACGCTGATTCAGCAAATGAACGCCAAGCATGGGGTGCGGGTGCCTGGGATCGACGATGCGGCGTTGCTTGCGTTGAGGCGGCGGAGTTGGCCGGGGAATATTCGCGAGTTGCGTAATGTGCTCGAGCGAGCGGTGATTCTGGCTGGCGAGGGATCAATCCGGATGGTGCATTTACCTCCGGTGCCTGGAACAGATAGTGGCTCTGCCGTATCTAATGATCCTGAGACAATCCTGATCCGGGTTGGTACGACTGTGGATGAGTGTGAGAAGGCGTTGATTTTTAAGACGCTCGATCATACGAAGCAGAACAAGACGCGGGCGGCGGAGATTCTCGGTTGTAGTTTGAAGACACTGCATAACAAGTTGAAGCAATATGGCGCCGATGTAGGCGACGCCTAAAGACCCATGACACTGAAGAGCCGATTGAGGCTGACGATCCTGCTGCCACTGCTGGCGGTTGCGGTGGGGTATTCGCTATTGAGCCTGTCGACTGGGGCTAGCGTGTTGTTTCGCGATGCGGCGGAGAGGTCGATGCTGCTGGCTAGCCAGACGCAGACGCTGCTGGTGCAGCGGGTGGATGAGTATGGGCGGCAAGGGCAGCCGGGGGCGAGCCTGAGCGAGACCGAGCAGATGTGGATGGAGATGGCGTTCAAGGACGAGGCACTGGCGAAGATGCTGGAGCAGACGATGTCTTCGACGCGGACGGCAGTTGAGATCGATGTGAAAGGGCGCGACGGGCGGGTGTTGTCGTCGTCGAATCCGATGAGCAAGGGGAAGGCGGCACGCGCTGCGATGCCAATGCGGGATTGGGCGGAGATGGGGCGGGCGCGGCAGATCTGGCGTGTGTTTACCAAGAAGGAAGAGTACGAGACCATCATTCCGCTAGGGTTGCCTGGGAGCAAGCAGCCTACGTTTGAAGTACGGGTGCTGGTGTCGAGCGAGCTGTTGCGGAATACGCTTGAGCCGGAGGTGGGGAATTTGTTGTTTGCGCTGGCGATGTCGTTGCTGGTATCGCTGGGGATTGCCGTTCTGACGGCGGATTTGGCCTTTATGCCGTTGCGCCGGTTGAGTGAAGCGATTGATAAGGTGTCGCGGGGTGAGGCGTTGCATGAGCCGGTGACGCGCGAGGCGCAGGAAGTGCAGATTGTCGAGAGCAAGTTGAGTTTGCTTGGTGAGCAGGTGCGAGGAGCGAAGGAAGACCTGAAGCAGATGCGGGGGAATGTGCAGCAGTTGCTTGAGCGAATGGAAGATGCGGTGCTGCTTTTTGATGAGGAAGAGAAGCTGGTGAATGCGGGGCGGGCGCTGGAGAAGTTTTTGGGCCGTGGGCGGTGGGAGATGAGTGGGGCTCATGTAAGTGAGTTGTTTGCGCCTGGGACGGCGGCGGGGGATTTGATTCAGGGTGCGATGGCGCTGAAGCAGAATGTGACCAACGCCGAGTTGACTTTGGGTGAGCGGCGGACGGTGCTCGATTTAGAAGTGTTGGAGGCCAAAGGGTTTTTGATTACGATTCGCGATGCGGAGGCGAAGCAGAGTATCTCGCGGCAACTGGATGTGTCGCAGAGATTGAGTGCGCTGAACCGGTTGACGG
>CAZZGS010000856.1:1773-2496 GCA_964653845.1 uncultured Bryobacter sp. | reverse complement strand
CAGTTAGCGCTGACTGAAACTGTTTTTCTGAACTTGCGTAGTCTTTTCGGGCCATGCTGAGGACAGCGGAGGAGTAGTGAAAGTTGGAGCTGCCGCGGAACTCGGGACTTTGGACGAACGCAAGAAGCTGCCCGGCATTCTGGTACTTTTTCAGTTCAAGGTAGACGTTGACAAGGACAAGCCGGTAGGCATCAAGATGTTCCGCTGGCAGTAAGGGCTGAAGACCGGCGAGTGAACCGGTGAGGGGAGTCACTGCCCGGCGCGAATCTCCGAGTTGCCAGTAGGCTGTCCCGATGGCCGCGAGCCCTCGGTAGGAAGTCATGGATGGCTGAAGTTTTGGATGTTGGGCCTCGACTTCTTTGAGCACTGCACTGGCGGCTGCGAGATCCTGGAGTCTAAAGAGAAGAAACATCAAGTCTACCTGGGCGTCCAGCTTTGCCTCGGGAGTTATAGCCGTCTGGATAACGTGACGGATTATAGTCTGTGCCGATTGCCACTCACCACGAATGCTCTGGTTCTTGGCTTCGAGTCGTAGGGCCAAGCTGGCCTGATCGTGAGACTTCTGAAAAGTGAGCAGGGATGCCAGCAGAATCGAAGTAATGCATAACGCCATGGAGCCAGCATCGTTGGGCGCTGCATACTAAACAATTAAAAACAAGCGTCAGTTAGTCAATGACGCTACTTGGCGTGCAGGGTTGCGCGGTAAATATCGGAGTTGGTGGA
>CAZZGS010000856.1:0-1763 GCA_964653845.1 uncultured Bryobacter sp. | reverse complement strand
AGCCATTGGGCGCAGGGCCGTAGCCCATTGAATCGGGGAGTGCGGGGGTGATGCGATTTTCTTTAGCCGAGGCGTCTATTGACCTGAACTCCGAACCCCCGACGAGTGCGGTGCTAACGCTGTGTTCAAAATAGGTTCCGAGCCGGTCTGGAGTCAAGGTGATAAGGGCAGAAACTTTTTTGGCAACAATTTTTTGTTCGGAGACGGGCGCAGGAGTAAAAAGGGCGAGCGTGTCCCTGGAGTGAATCCAAAACCGGCCGTCGGCCCGCATAAGAATGCGTTTGGGACCGTCCAGCAAAGGCCCCGTGGTCGTGACGCTGGAAGAGAGGTCATAAGACTGCAACTGGAAGTGGTCTTTGGACTCTTGAATGAAATAGATCTGTTTCCCATCAGGAGCCCATGTGGGACTTAAGCGCGTTCCGGGACCGGATATCGTATGGATTACATTGCCGTCGGAAGCGCGGACAACTACTATGACAGAGCGTTGGGTGTTGTTGACGGCAAAGCTGACCATGGAGCTATCAGGCGACCATTCGGCATCCCAGAGCCCGGTTTCCTCAAGTTTGGTGAGTTGACGAAGCTCATTTGAGGGCGTACCACAGAGCCAAAGATTGATGAAGCCATTCCGCAACGAGTTAAAAAGCAGGTGCTTGCCGTCTGGCGCAAGTCGGGGCTGGCGATCCAGGGTGGTGGAGTCGCATACAGATTTGCCATAGGTTTTTTTGACCGGATCGTAAAAGGTGAGGGAAGTATCGAGACTGGTGTGACTCCAAAACAAGCGGCCAGCGGTTGCGGCAGAGAGGGTATAAGCGGGCAAAGGTCCATTTATGTGAAGCCTTTCCGGGTGGTTGCCTCGAACGCGCCAGAGTTCGCGCTGATCATGAATAAAAAGAAGATCGCCATTGGGCAACCACGCTGGAGATTCGGTACCGGCGGCATCTGACAGAACTGGCTTGGGCTGACCGGTTGGCAGCAATTGTGAATCGAAGTCCAGGGTGTGGAGTCGGTACTGGTTGCCGGATTGGATCACAAGAGCAAGTTGACGGAAGGAAGGAGAGAACGCGAAGGCACGCATCCGGGAGCCGGAAGGAAGAGTGTATACGAGAGAGCGGGCCTGGGTGGTGAGATCGAAGCGGATCAGCGATGTACCAATGCCATTTTCGCCATCCGCTATGAGGATCGCCCTGCCATCAGGTGTCCATTGCAGAGCCGGGAAAGAATGGACGCTTGCGTCAAACCAGTTGTGACCCAATACTTCGGCGATCTTTCGCAGTGCCCTGGATTTGATATCAAACAGCATCAAATTGCTTGCGGTGGAATTTACGGAAACAAGGAATACAAGCTGACGGCTGTCCGGGGACCATTGGGGGCCATAAGTCATAGAGCGAGTGGTGAAAAAACGTTCCGGGGTGGCGCTGTTGGGAGGCTGGATTGCAATGCCGTGGAGACCGTCGTGAAAGAAGGCGAAGGCAAGGAGTTGGCCATCAGGGGAAAGAACCGGTTGTGTTTCGATTCCCGGGTAACTGGTGAGGCGGGTTGGCTGAAGAATCTGAGCTTCTGCCTGGTGTTTGGCGCGGGACCAGTAAAGGGCAGAGATGCTGAGAACAGCAGCCAGAATTACGATGGCAGGAAGCCAAAGATTACGGGGCGGACGGGAGGGAGGCTCGGCGTCGGAGGCGGAAGAGATGGTGCGGGTGGCGAGCCACCGGTCGAGGTCTGTCTCTTATACACATCTGACGCTGCCGACGATCTTACGCGTGTAG
>CAZZGS010000855.1:0-2500 GCA_964653845.1 uncultured Bryobacter sp. | reverse complement strand
ACGAAGGGACTGCCCAGGCGTTTAACGCTAGCACGGGCGAAAATGGCGCCTTCTTCTTTGAAGCCCTGCAGGTAGGCAATTACTCTGCTGCCATAGAAGCGAGTGGCTTCAAGAAATTTCTCGCTAAGGGCAATGTTGTCAATATCGGACAGCCCACCACACTGAACATCCGGTTGGAAGTGGGCACCCTTGCCGAAAGCATTGAGGTTTCAGGTGCCTATGAACAGGTGCAGACTTCGAGCTCAGGCAATATCGGCAATGTCTTTACCGAAAAAGTGATTCAAGAGCTGCCCATCGTCGGAACGCGTGGCCGCAATCCGCTCGACCTTGTTTTGAGGCAGCCGGGCGTGGTAAGTGGGGCCAACACTGGGGGTGGCATACACGTAAATGGAGCTCGCGACCGTGCCGTGAACTACACAATCGATGGTATCGATTCCAATGAGACATCCGCTGGAGGAAGCAATTTCTCTCCTACACGAACCAATCCAGATGCCTTGGCGGAGTTTAAGGTGTTGACATCGAACGCAACTGCGGAATTTGGCCGCAACTCGGGCGCACAGGTTTCCATGGTGACCAAGAGCGGCACCAATGAGTTTCATGGGACTGGCTTCTACTTCTATCGCACGCCGCGCCTCAACGCCAACGAATGGGAGAACAACATCAACGCGCTAGGCAAGCGTCAGTTTGTGCAGAACATTTATGGAGGGTCGATTGGCGGACCGATCAAAAAGAACAAGCTGTTTTTCTTTGGTAATGTCCAGCGGCTATCGGCTCGCGAGAGCGCGGTGGTAAATCGCACCGTATACACGCCACAGGCTCGTCAAGGAATCTTCCGCTATGTGCGCGGTGGCAGAAATCAACCTGCCGGCGTGCCGACTTCTTCAGTGGACGCGAGCGGCAACGTGTTGGCGGGTCTCAATATCGGGACTTACAACATTCTGACGAGCGACCCGGACCGGCTTGGAGCCGACCCACGCGTGAAGGGACTTGTCGATCCTACTCCACTTCCCAATAACTATTTTGGCGGCGATGGATTGAACACGGCCTTCTACACGTTTTCGGCTCTCCAGTTTGAAAAGCAGCAGGACAACGTGCTGAAGTTCGACTACATCCTGAACGACAAGAATACAATCTTTACCCGCATTTCCTGGGGCTACCAGAACACTTTGTGTGACCGCGGCAATGGTGGACAGCCGTTCTTCCCTGGTGGGGAATGCCCAGTGAATACAAAGCGCGACCCGCAGAACTATGCATTCAATTGGCGCACGAATCCAACGTCGCGCATCACCAACGAAATGGTGTTTGGCAGGAATTACTTTGGCTTTGATTTTACCAACCCGCTCCAGAACGTAGGTGAGATCAATTTGACCGGCGCGCCTGTTACGATTCCGCAGTCTTTCAGTGTGGGCAATGCACGCAAGCTGAACACGTGGCAGTTTGTGGATAACTTCTCTTACTTTGCCGGGTCTCATTCGCTAAAGTTTGGATTGAATTTTCGCATTGCATCGCACAACGATGTCCGCGGTTCGATCGGCGGTGAGAACATCACGGCCAGCGCGAACTTTTCACGAGTTACCAATTCGGTAAATCCGGCATTGTTCGGATTGCCGGCCGACATCCAACAAGCGAATGACCGTCCAAACCTGGAATCGAGCATCAATTATCTGCTTGGACGAATCGGATCGATCGGACGAGGCTTTTCTTCATCACCAGCGGGAGACCGCTTTGTTTCTGACCCTTACGACTACAAAGCTCTCTTCAACGAATACGACTTCTTCATGCAAGACACCTGGAAAGTATCGCGCCGTCTGACGGTCGATCTTGGCTTGCGTCTGGAGCTCAAGCCGACGCCTGGCTCTGACCCGAGCGGCCGCATCCGCCGCCCCGACCAAAATCTGGTGCTTGGCGCACCGCCAACCAGTGTAGCCAAATGGGAAATTGGCAAGTTGTATCGAAGTGACCGTAACAATTGGGCACCCAGCGTCGGGGTCGCCTATGATCCTTTCGGCAAAGGCAAGACAGCGATCCGGGCCAACTACCGCATCGCCTATGACCGCCTCAATACCTTCGTGCTGAGTTCCAGCGTCTTCCAGAATCTGCCCGGACAGGTGCAGGGTTTGCGCACAGAAGCCTTCGGCCAGGCAGGTGGACGCCTGCGCAACTTGCAGAACATCGCACCGCCCAACGTGAATCCGTTGACGCTCGCTCAACCCGCAGCCTTTGGAGCACAAAACATCACTGTAGTGGACCCGAACTTCGAAACGCCAACGACGCACATGTGGAGCTTTGGCGTACAACAGCAGGTAGCCCGCAACACGGTTATCGAAGTGAACTACATCGGACGGCGCGCGCATAACCTCTTCGGGGCCTACAACGCGAATCAGGTAGACATCACGCGTAACGGCTTCCTCAATGGCTACAACGTCGCTGCCGCTGGCGGCGAGAGCCCTTTGATCAATCAGATCTTTGCCAATGACCCGCGGCGTGGGGCGACGCAAAC
>CAZZGS010000854.1:0-2505 GCA_964653845.1 uncultured Bryobacter sp. | reverse complement strand
GGCCAGTTCAGCAGCGGCATCAATGTCACCGGCATCTTGATAGGCCTTGATGGCAATGAAATAAAGATTTGGTTCGTTAGGAGCAACGCGAAGGGCTTGTCTTGCGACAGCGGCGGCTTCATGGAAGTACCGGCCGCGGGTGTATTCCACACTCAGGACCTGCATAAGCTTGAGGTTGCCGGGTTGCAAAGCGAGGGCGGACCGCCAGGAACGAATTGCATCTTCGAGCCGGTAGAGTTTCTGATAATTGGAGCCGCGCAGAAGGTGCACCTGATAGCCGGGTGAGACTTCGGCAGCCCGGTTGAGAAACTCGACGGCTTGTTCAAATTGGCCGCTGCGATGCAAAGATATCCCCAAATTGAACAACGAAGGAAAATGTCGCGAATCCTGCTGGATAGCCTGACGCCAGAGATCGCTGGCCGCTTCAACATCACCGCGCTGAATGGCTTGGACGGCGCGAGCAGAAAGGGCTTCTGCCGGAGACTGGGCGAGGATCGCCGCAGCCATGAGCAGTGCAATCATGGCTGCCCTTGGCCTTCCTTGACTTGAAGGGTAGTGCCTGCTGGGCCGCCTGGGAAGGTCTCCTTCTCGCCTGAGGGCCATCGGACAGTGATGCGATCTACGCGGGATGCAGCGGCCAGGCCGAAATGGAGCCGCCGTTCGCTCTGCGAGAGGAAGCTGGACTGGCCGAGAACGGGTTGCGTTTGTTTGCCGCCGCCTGCTTCGATCGTGACTAGCGCTCCGATAGCCGATCTGTTTGACCGCGTGCCTTCGAGGGCCACCTTGACCCAGCGGGCAGCGCCACCGAGGAGATTCGTCAGCAAAGAGGGGGGCTCTCCCATGTTCATAACCGCGACATCGATATCGCCGTCGTTATCGAAATCGGCAAAGGCTGCGCCACGACTGGAATGCTTTGCAGCGATGCCCGAACCTGCGAGCGCACTCACATCTTCAAAGCGGCCATCGCCCAGGTTTCTATAGACAACGCGTGATTGACGGTAAGACTCATTCGGTTTGCCGGACTGATCGAGCTCCGGGTAGACATGACCGTTTACCTGAAAGATGTCCTGCCAGCCATCATTATCGAGATCGACAAAGGCCACGCCCCAGCCAACAAAATGAGGATTGACGCCTAGCCCGGCGATTTGAACGGAGTCTTCAAAAATTCCTCCTCCGGTGTTGCGGTAGAGATTTGGGTGATCTCCGGCGAAGTTCGTTTTGACGAGATCGAGCAAGCCGTCGCGGTTGTAATCTCCTACACCAACCCCCATGCCGCCTTGCTCAAAACCATGTTCATTGAAGGCAACGCCGGTCTCGGTTGCGATGTCCTTAAACTTGCCGTTTTTCTCATTTCGAAAGAGGACGCTGGGTGTGGAATCGCTGGCGAAATAGAGATCTGTCCAGCCGTCGCCATTCAGATCCGCTGCGATGGGAGTAAAGGCATAAAAGTCTTTAGCGTCTGCGATACCGCTGCTTTCAGTTACGTCGGAGAAAGTGCCGTCGGCATCCTGACGATACAAACTGGCCGAGCCAAAGGGTAAGCCACGTGGACCGCAAAAGACCGGCATTCCTTTCCATTCGCAATTAGAAGCTTTGCCGGGGGGTGGCGTTTTGGCCAGGTCAAAGTCCTGATAGCGGGTTACGAAAAGATCGAGGCGCCCATCGCGGTTGTAGTCGATGAAGGTGCAGCCAGAGCTCCATTGCTTGCCTGTTCCGGCCACATTTCGCTTTGCGGCCTCTTCGGTGAAAGCGCCTTTAGCGTTATTTACCAAGAGGAGGTTCGAGCCCCAATAGGTCACGTAGAGGTCTTCATCGCCATCGTTGTCGATGTCGCCGGTGCAAACTCCGTTTCCCCACCCGCTTTGGGCAACGCCTGCGGCTTGGGTTACGTCGACGAAACCGCCTTTGGTGTTGTTGCGGTACAGCCTATTGGTGGGAGGGGCGGCTTGACCAAAGCCCTCAAGCCTAGATCCATTGACAACGAACAGATCCATCCAGCCATCCCGGTCATAGTCTATTGCGGCCAAGCCTGTACCGTTGGCCTCCACGATGTATTTCTTTGAGAGCGGGTTGCCAACAGTAATGGGCATGGTTAGGCCCGATACTTTCGCCATATCTTGGAACTTCGCATAAAAGGGACGGCCAGAAAGAGCCTCACGCGAGGCTGCGGGAGCGTTTCTGGTAGCCACACCTTGCGCGAATCCCAGAACCGTCAAGGTAACGACCCCGCCACACCATAAAAGATTCTGACTTGACACTTCCGCGATTATTTCCCGCCTCTTGACGCTTTGTCAAGAAAGCATAATGTGATAGTCTGGCGCAAACTGGGTTAACGCATTTGGCTCAGTGAAACCTTTGAGGAGAGTCCGATCCACGTGTATCAATTCAAATCCTTGCGAACAGCACTGTTGGTCTTCGCCTGTGCATCCATATCTTTTGCACAAACTGCGGCCACTATCGTAGGCGACATCTTCGATCCTTCCGGCACTGTAATCCCAGGCGCCA
>CAZZGS010000853.1:0-2510 GCA_964653845.1 uncultured Bryobacter sp. | reverse complement strand
GGTGGCTACCAGTGTGGCGGCGCTAAGGGTGTTGCGGAGCTTGGGTGCGCCTGCGCCAGCCTTTGTGGCTGGGCATAGTTTGGGTGAGTATTCGGCACTGGTGGCGGCCGGGAGCCTCGATTTCGCCGATGCACTGCGACTGGTGAGGAAGCGTGGGCAGTATATGCAGGCGGCGGTGCCCCCCGGAGTTGGGGCAATGGCGGCGATCTTGAAGATGCCGGCCGAGGCGCTCGACGAGGTGCTTGCTGCGGCGGCGCAGGGAGAGGTAGTAACTGCGGCGAATTTCAATTCGCCCGACCAGATCGTAATTGCGGGAAACAAGGGTGCGGTGGAGCGAGCGATGGAATTGGCCAAAGCGGCAGGGGCAAAACGATGTGTGGCTCTGCCTGTGAGCGCTCCGTTCCACTGCCCACTGATGAGGCCGGCGCAGGTGATGTTGAAGGCGGATCTGGATGAGACAAAATTCAAGGGACTGAGTGTGCCTCTGGTTAATAACTGGCAGGCGCGGGTGATCCAGAGCGGCGAGGACGCGCGCGAGGGTTTGTTTGAGCAAGTGCCGAACCCGGTGCGTTGGGTGGAAACAGTGCGATTGCTGGCAAGTAATGGAGTGACGCACACGATTGAGATCGGCGCGGGCAAGGTGTTGTGCGGGCTGGTAAAGAACATAGACAACACGCTGGTGCCACTGAATTTCGGTCTGCCTGGCGACTGGGTACAGATCGAGGCAACACGAACGATCGAAGGGGAAGTGTAAACGCAATGACTCTTGTCGAGCGGCTGGGCAAATTGCGGCCACGCGGATATGCAGAGGAGATGTCGCGTTTTGAAGCGCGAAGGGCAATGGCTGCCGCAAAGCCGGTTGACAGTGAGCTGGGCCAAGTTGCAGTTGGGTTGCTCGAAAACAAGGTCTGGGCAGGTTGGCTCGTTGAGTGGGCGCAAGCCTGGGCTGGCTACGACGAGCGAAAGCCCGCAGGGATTGTGCTGACCGAAATAGTTCGCGATCATGTGCCGATGGGGAATCTGGTGAGTAATCGCGCGGTGCTGGATATCTCTAACGAGGACTGCGTGCCAGGGGTGGCAGTGGCGATGATCCGGCCGGACAGCGCGGTGGTGTTGCCCGTTCGAGATCCGGCACTGGCAGACTGGCTTGAGGCGACGCTGGAGCGGCTCGAAGTCGATAACGCGTATGTGGCTCGAGAGCGAATCGAGGGCATACAGTTTGGAGAAATCATCTGCCGGGACCAACGGGATGTCTATGAAATTCTGCGGAGAAGTAAACGCTGGATCGGGCTGGGCGGGCGCTGGTATCTGCTTCGGCATCAGATCGAGGCGGTGGTGCCGGATGGAATGGAGTTTATTCAGAAGATCCCGATGGGGAAGGACCGCTGGGTGCTGCATTTTGCGGGTATTCCGGAGCAACCCGGAGTGAGTGCGATTTTGAGAACGGGCGGGTTGTTGCTGGACAGGATCGAGGCGGAGATGAAGCAAATCGGATTCTGGAATGAGAATCCTCCCGAGTTGCGAGTCCGTTACGAAAGCGGTGAGTTGAGCAGCTATTTGGATGCCCCGAGCTTTGAGATTTGGCTGCAGTGTGTGTTTCTGGTGAATGCGCGCAAGGCCGTGGAGAGCGATGACTGGCCGGAGGGAAGCCAAGTGTCGGATATGGCCTGGAGGGAGTATTCGGGTCATAGCGACGTCCCTGAGTCGAGCCGGCTAATCGAGTGGCTGCGAGCCTTTGATCTGTTGGTGAAACAGCGCCATGCACCGGGGCTCGAATTGACGGGGAGGCAGGCGGTAAGCGTTGGGGGCAGACTGCTGACCAAGGGAGTCTGGAAAGAGCCGGCATGGGAATCGGTGGATGTGACACCGTATGATCCGAAGTACTTTCCGTTAGCGGTGGGGGAGTTAGCCAGGCAGCTGGAAGTGACGGTTTCGACGGGTGCGGATTGGGAACTGTCGGTGGGCGGCTCGAGGGTGGAGGCGCGGATGGAGTATAGGCAGAGTTGTTCAATCGGCTGCAAAAGTGTCGACGTGAGGGATTTGATTTTCAGGGTGCTCACGGGTTTGGCTTTTTGACGGGGTCTTTGGGTGCGGTTTCATGAACGCGGTCTTTGTAAACGCCTTTGAGGGCTCCGCCGAGGTGGAGGGTGCCTTCGCCGTATTTGTCTTTTAGCTTGTCGGTGGCTTTGAGGGCGGCGCGCCACTTGCGGTCTGCCTCGCCGGTTAGGAGGCTGGGCTGAGGAGCCTGATCGGTGAATTGAGAGACGTGGAGGCCGAGGAGTCTGACTTTGCGGCCTTTGGGCCAGTTGGTGTCAAAGAGGTTGAGGAGGGCTTCGACGACATCGCGATCAATGTCGGTGGGGTCGCCGAGGGACTTGGCTCTGGTGATGGTTTCGAAGCCTTCAAAGCGGAGCTTGAGCTGAACGGTGCGGGCGTGGAAGCCGTGGTCGCGGAGGCGCTTCATTACCTTTTCGCAGAGACGGACGAGAGTGGCGCGGAGGAGTTTGTAG
>CAZZGS010000852.1:0-2510 GCA_964653845.1 uncultured Bryobacter sp. | reverse complement strand
CGGATATGGACGGCATCAAGGTTCTGGAGAAGATCCGTAACCGCAAGACCAATCCGCCGGTGTTGATTCTGAGTGCGCGTGGTGCAGTTGAGGACCGGGTGAAGGGTCTTGAGCTTGGCGCTGACGACTATTTGACCAAGCCGTGTGCGTTTGTTGAGCTGTTGGCGCGGGTGAGCGTGCTGTTGCGGCGCGGCCAGCCTACGCCAGAGAAGCTCATTGTTGGCGAGCTGACTCTGGATTGTATTCGCCGCAAAGTGACGCGATCTGGTGACAACATCGAATTGGCTCCCAAAGAGTTTTCGATTCTTGAATATCTAATGCGGAACAAGGGTCGGCCGCTGAGCCGCACGATGATCGTCGAACACGTTTGGGACATGGATTACGACGGGCTCACCAATATTGTGGATGTGTATATCCGCCACCTGCGGTCGAAGATCGACGACCGCTATCCGGCCAAGCTGATTCACACGGTTCGCGGCATTGGTTATATGCTCGAGCTGCCCGAGAGCCGCAGCGAGAAGACTGCACAGGCTTAGCAAAACTGTGACTGCTGTAAATTGAAATTATGCAGCGCAGCATCTTTAAAGGTCTTAGGTTCCGGCTTGCGCTAAGCTACGCCGTCTTTTTCGCGATTCTACTGACAGGTTTTGGGTTTGTCTTGCGGAGCATGTTGCGCGGGGTGATCGAGACTACCGTTCAGGGACTTCTGGATGAAGAATGGGCGGCAACGAAGGGGTTCTTGCGCATCGACGCCAAGGGCAATCTCGAATGGGCGCATGACCCGACGGATAAAGAAGCGACGGCTATCGTTGAGCGTCTGAAGCTGATCTACATGATCGCCGATGAAAAAGGCGAGGTGTTAGAAAGCTCTGAAATGTACCGCGAGATGGGCTTCCAGAGTCCTGCACTGATAGCGACGATCCTCAGTGAAGACAAGCCACGCTATACATTTCACCCGAATCTACGGGGCCAGGTTTTCATGGTTCGCGAAGGGACTTTGAGCGAGCGGAATCACAAATATTTTGTGGCCCTTGGGCGCAACTTCACGCCCAGTCTTAACGTGATTGACCAATTCAGCGTGGACTACTTCATAGCCCTGCCCTTCATCATCCTGACTGCAGCGGGTCTCGGTTGGCTGCTGGCCCGGCGGGCGATGCAGCCGGTGACGGAAGTGGCTGCGCAGGTGGCGCAGGTTTCGGGATCGAATCTTTCGTTGCGCGTCCCGCTGCGAGGGTCAAGGGATGAACTGGATCACATGATCGCGAACTTCAATGGCATGGTGGAGCGGCTGGACCAGAGTTTTCAGCAAATTCGCCAGTTCTCAACTGATGTCTCTCATGAGTTGCGGACGCCCATCACTGTGGTGCGTGGGCAGTTGGAAGTAGCACTGATGACGGCAACGTCTGAGGAAGAACTTCGAGTAGCCATAGAGGCGGCACTAATCGACATTGACCGTTTGTCGCAGATAGTGCGAGCCCTGCTTAATCTGGCTAAGGCAGAAGGTGGCCAGCTTGCGCTACAGATGCAGGATCTGGATTTGGTGGCGCTGATCCGGGAGGTAATGGATGCGCTCGAGATCCCGGCGATGGATCGTCAGGTGATTCTACGCAACGAGCTTCCTCGAAAGGCGGTAATATCGGCGGATCGCATCCAGATAGAGAGACTCCTCTACAACCTGATCGACAATGGCATCAAGTACACGCGGCAGGCAGGCTTCGTTGAGGTGATTGTGAGTCTTGATGAAAGCAGTCAAAAAATCATGCTTGAGATTCGCGACAATGGAGAGGGCATTGCACCCGAACATTTGCCTCACCTGTTTGACCGGTTTTACCGCGTCCCGATGCGCGAGAATAGTGGGGAAAAGGGTCTTGGGCTGGGACTAAGTTTCGTCTCATGGATTGTCAAGGCACACAGTGGGGATATACAGGTGAGCAGTAAATTGGGTGAGGGAACGAGCTTTCGCGTCACCTTCCCCGTAAAAATTATCGATACCAGGAATCAGATAGAACATGCAAATCAAAGAGAGACAGCTGGAAGGCATTCGAATTCTTGATCTGGAGGGTTCGCTTGTAGCCGGAGAGCCTTGTCAACAATTGCGCGAACATTCGACAGCGGACATCGCTTCGAAACCACAGGTGGTGGTGAATCTGGCCGCAGTGGATTACATTGATTCGAGTGGCCTTGGAATGTTGGTGAACTGCTTTTCTACGCTGGAGCGGAATGGTGGCGGCATGCGGATTCTGAGTCCGTCCGAGCGCGATATGGAATTGATGGTGCTCACCAAACTAGCTACTGTTTTTCAAGTTTTTAATGACGAGCAGGAAGCGGTGAACAGCTTCTTCCCGGATCGGGAGATCAAGAAATTCGACATACTTTCGTTTGTTCAGCAGCAGCGCAAGGCCAAAGAGAGCAAGTAGGACGATGCTTGCGCCTGGCATCGAGAAGCCAAATACACTATTGGTCTTTTATCGTGTCTCTTGCCCGACATGCAAGCTGACACTCCCTTATGT
>CAZZGS010000851.1:0-2510 GCA_964653845.1 uncultured Bryobacter sp. | reverse complement strand
GTGCGGAATGGGAGGATCGGATCGATAGACCCTTCTGCCTTGAAAATCCCCGCCCCCAGGGCGGAATCTTCTCTCTTATACCAATTTCACATCCTCATCTTCACGCTGAGCCAACACACGTCAAAATGTGGGGTGATTTGCCGGACTGGGGTTGGTCTTACGGATACGCTAAAAGCCACACCAACCCTCTGCGCCGCCTCAAGCGCCGGATACCGCCGCACGAATTCGAAGAACGATTCCACAGCCTCCATCATCCACCGCTCTTAAGATGAAGTCATGCCAAAGTTCCTGCCGAAGTCCTGGATACTGAATTCATGCTGCTTGCTGTCGCTGGTGATTTTCATCCTTGCTGGAACTGATTCTCATCGCAGTAACGAGGTGCCACTTCAGTTCGGTGGCTCAGCGGTTAATCTGGATACGAGTGTATGAAGTTGGGGTGCAGGCCAAGCGGTTGCCTTTAGCGGAGGTACTGGGTACTAACCTGTTCTTATAATTAGTACTAAGCATCAGATTAGTCATACTATCCTGGGCACGAATCGAATATACTCAATAAGAATGAACCACTCAATTTTACTAACACTGACTTTTGCGGCGGCGTTTCATCTGCAGGCCGCCTCAATCACGACCAGCTTCACCGCCACTGCCGCATCAGGATCCATCGGCGGCAGCGCCTTTACTGGTAAAGCATTTACGATCATTGGACAGGGTGATACCAACAATCGCACATCTTTCCCTAACGGATTTAGCCTTATCCACGACAGTACTTCCATCACAATTGCAGATCTGGGCACTTTTAGCTTTGTTACCGGAACTAGAATATTCGTAAATAACTTCACCGGCGGTGTGGGCTTCTCCCGGGTGTCAGGTAGTACGGATTTATACAATTTTCCTAATGTTACCGGTGGCAATACTTGGGATATGACCTCAAATTTTTCTACGGGAGTCATTCCTTCAGCCTTGTTACAGTGGAACATCAGTGACGTTGTCACGTCCGGGGGAATTCTCTTGTTTGACGAATCCGCAGCGAGAGGCGTGTTTACAGCAGAAGTTGGCAACGTCCCGGAGCCTGCCACGTCGGCGCTGATCTTCGCCGGCCTCGCTGCTGTCATCGCATTGCGCCGTCGCAGTTAAGCTCGCACTTGCGGCTTCGGAGTGGGTGGCGATATGGGCTTTGTCACATAGCGGAAGAAAATCATTCCGGATCCAGTTGCGCCGGTATCCAAGATCGAGATTGGAGGAATCCTCCCGCCACCCAATCCCCTGCGATTCGAGCCATGCCCGAATCTCCCCCCGCTCCACCTCAAGCAGAGGACGATAAACCCACCCGTTCAAAACCGCAGAATTCCCGGCCAGCTCACCAAGCCCCGTCCCACGTACTAGACGAAACAAAACGGTCTCAGCTTGATCCTCAAGAGTGAGCCCGGTCAAATCAGCATCGACCTCACAACGAGAAAACCAGTCATACCGCAACCGCTGCAACTCGTCCGCAGAGCGGCCCAAAGGCAACACTTGCACCACAAGCATCCCGCACCCATAATTCATGTGCAGAAGCGTCAGCCCCGAAAAGGACTCCCGGGCCAGACAATCCAGAGCAACAGAATCCCCACCCCCCTAACAGCCACACCAACCATTTGCGTTGCCGCAAGCGTCGGATTCCGCCGCACAAAATCGAAGAACGATTCCACAGAAACCATCATCCACTGCTCTTACAATGAAGTCATGCCTAAGTTTCTGGCAGCTTTCTTTTGCGCCACAACTCTCTATGGCCTAAGTTGCGCCTCAGGGCTCGGCACCCCATGAGGCTTGCTAAGCTCCAACACGATAGTCTTCCAGGGGAAGGTGCTAGAGATTGAAATCTTCGACGGTCCAAGCCCAAATCCTTATGACCACAAGGGCCCTACCTTCAGGACAACCTTTAAAGTCCCCGAAGCTCTATATGGAATCGAAGGCGATTCAACGGTCACCGTAAATTCTCCATTTGTATTGGATCAACCGAAAGCGGAGGGAACCGGATCGACGTTACGAATTGGTGCCAAGATGTAATTCCATCCTTTAATGCCCTTTAATGCGGCGCATCGGCATCTGGAAATCCGGCGATGCCGATGCCAACTGGTATGCCTGCACCCGTCAAGGGGCTCCCGCACTAGTCTATGTCCGGCTTTTAGGGAGCACTCGGAAGCGAGTACGATCCGAGTGCGGAATGGGAGGATCGGATCGATAGACCCTTCTGCCTTGAAAATCCCCGCCCCCAGGGCGGAATCTTCTCTCTTATACCAATTTCACATCCTCATCTTCACGCTGAGCCAACACAGGGCTACGACTCGACTTGAAGAGTACTTGGTGAAGGGGTTAACCATGGACGATGAGCGGCTGAAGCAGACCGGGGGTGGGGATTATTTTGATGAGTTGCTGGAGCGGATCCGGGACATTCGCTCCTCAGAGCGTGTGTTCTGGAGAAAGGTGCTGGACATCTATGCCACCAGCGTGGATTACAATCCAAGCGCTGAGGT
>CAZZGS010000850.1:0-2511 GCA_964653845.1 uncultured Bryobacter sp. | reverse complement strand
CGCATCCCCGCCCCCTTTCTTGCCACCCTTGCCAGGTGCCGTCGCTGCCTGCTGATTGCAGGAGCTCAAAAACAAAATACTTACGGCCAACAAGCCAGTCGAGAGATAGATCCGGTTACGCATGAAGAAGTGGGAGGGAATGCCCTAAAATAGCAGGACTTTGATTCCTGCGGAAAAGTTACCCTCCCACACCCGAATGCCTAGTTGATCTTCACTTCCGTATTGTTCTTGAGCACATTCGTCTCGCTCGAACTGCTCGAAGCACTGGTACGGAATATAAACGTGTTTCCTTCCACTACATTGAAATCCGAGGACGAGAATGCGATCGCCTGACGATACCCGCGAATCAGGTTGCCTCGAATCAGATCGCCCTTCGGCCCGGCAGGATCCGTATCAGCGGGGTTGTAGCAAATCCCAAGCGGCGCGCTCAGGCTCGTCGTCGTCACCGTATTGTTCTCAATCCGGTTCCCAAACGTATTTCCACCGCGAACAAAAATTCCAAGTGCTGTATTGGCAATCTGATTGTTTGCCACAACAGAATTCCAGGTCTGCACCATCATGATCCCAGCCTCAGGCGGCGCACCCGCCATCCCGCGAATCATCATGTTTTCGATCCGGACATTACTCGACATCATGGTCACAACACCCATCAGTGCCGCTTCCACATTTCCATTCTTTACCACTACATTGCGGGCACCCACCACACGAACCCCTGCCCCGGTAGCATTCCCAGGCCCAGTGATTGTCTGTCCATTCAAATCAAGCACAATGTTGTTGCCCGATATCTGAATCCCCGCGCCAGTAGAAGCGCTAACAGTTACTCCTGTGGTCAACACATACGTGCCGGACTCTGTCAAAATCGTTGGCCCGGCAATACCAATCATACGAACATTCTGCGGCTGCGCCATCAAGGAAGCCGCACCCAGACTAAGTATCGCGAGGGTATTTACAAAGTTGTTTCTCATGTCAAATCCTTTATTCTTTTCAATCGGGAAGCGCTTCCTCCCTTTCTGTCGTGACTTCTGGTTAGATCCCCCTCAAAATAAGAGAATGTCTCGCATTCTCTTCTTCTTGTTGTTTGCCGAACGAATTGCTCAGGCACAGTGGTTCGCTGGCGGCACCGCTGGTATCGCCACACTCACCGGTGACGGCCGCACCATCATCGATTCCACCCGCACCCAGATCGCACTCTACAAACCTTCAAACGGCCCCGCCTTCCAGGTTTTTGCCGGTCGCCATCTCTACGACTACCTCAGCATCCAGGCCGCCTACGGCTGGAATCGCAACCCGCTTACTTTTACCGGCACCAGTCTCACAGGCACGCAGGAAGACACTTTCGAACAAGACCGCCGCAGCACCCAAAACTCCTTTGGTTTCGATGGAATGATTTACGGCCGGCCCCGCTCCAGCAAGTGGCGCCCCTATGTTGCCGGCGGCGCCGGTCTCATTCATCTAAACAGCCGCGCCCAAACCCTGCTCATCTCAAAGGGCCGCCCAATCCTACCCCCAGACACCTTCTCTGCTACCAAGCCCTACTGGCGCACCGCCGTCGGCATCGACTTCAAGCTCCACCCCAAATGGCACTTCCGCTTCACCTTCTGGGAAACCGTTACCGCAAATCCCCTCAGCGCACAGCTCCGCCCCCCAGGCAAAGCCCTCTTCCTCAACTTCCTGAACAACTTCGGTTTTGTCCGCGAATTCTAGCGCGGCTGAAATTCGCAATAAGGGCAATTCGACCAATAAATCGGCGCGTTCTCGATACGTTCACCAGCCACCCGCGCATGGCACACCTGGCAATACTGGAAGCTCTGCATATTCTTCTCCGCTGGCAGAATCTCGATCAGCTTCTCAAACACACACAAGCCCCGGCCATTGGCTTCGGTCTCCTTAAGGCTCATCAGCGGCCCCTCCAACTGCTGCGTCTCAATCAGCCGTGAATACAATTTCGACTTCAGGCACGAAGGAGCAAGCGACTCTTCTTCATCACAAAGTTCTGCGATTTGTTCCATCCAGTTGTCTTGGTTCACTTGATCTCCTCCTTTCCTTGCCATGCTTGCTTAAACTGCTGTCTTGCTCTTGCCAGTAACCTCTCCACTGCCTTAGGCGTGCGCCCAATCTCAGCCCCGATCTCCTCGGCGCTCTTCTTCTCCCAATACCGCCACAGCAATACCGTCCGGTAGTTTTCCGGTAACTGTGCGAGAATCGCAGAAATTCGAGCCTGCGCCTGCGCCGTGCCAAGCTGAATCTCCAGTCCGTCGCTGGAATCCGCCAACTCCTCGGCATCCTCAGGGAAGGGAACACTCTTGAGCAACTGCCGGTAATGGTCTTGTACCTTATGCCGCGCAATCCCAAGAATCCACTGCTTCAGCGGCGCTCCACCTTCATATCTACCAAGCGACTTCCAGGCCGTCAAAAAGACTTCCTGAACCAGGTCATCCACTGCCTCTACTCTCGGCTGAAGCCGAAAGCGGACATAGCGATAGACGGGATCTGAATAGAGCTGAACAAACT
>CAZZGS010000849.1:0-2513 GCA_964653845.1 uncultured Bryobacter sp. | reverse complement strand
ATAACAACGCTCTTCAAAGTCATCCTCCCCATCGCCACCCCCGGCCTCCGCGCCGCCGCCTTCCTCGTCTTCGTCCCCAGCCTCGGCACCTATCTAACCAGCGATCTACTCGGCGGCGGCAGCACGATCCTAATCGGCAACCTCGTCCAAAACCAATTCACCACCGCAAGAGACTGGCCCTTCGGAGCCGCCGCCTCCCTCATTCTGATGGCAATCGTCCTGGTAGGCCTCTGGGCGGTAACGAGAAACGGAGAAGACGTTCTATGAGACCCACCCTCCTCGGCCTCTACGCAACGCTAATCTACGTCTTCCTCCATCTTCCCCTCGTGGTCCTGGCGATCTTCAGCTTCAACTCCTCCAAGCTCACCCACTGGCAAGGCGCCTCCCTCATCTGGTACCAAACCGCACTAACAGACCCAGCGTTGCTCGAAGCCACGGCCAACAGCCTCATCATCGCCACCTTCTCGACGATCCTCGCGACAATCATCGGCACCCTCGCCGCATACTCTCTCTGGAAGCAAAAGGCCCGCTGGATCACTGCCTCCCTCTCTGTCTCGCTAGTCACCCCAGAAATCGTCACAGCGATCTCACTCCTAGCGCTCTTCCAGATCATCTTCAGAACCTTAAGCCTCCAACTAGGAATGCACACGGTAGTCCTGGCCCACCTCAGCTTCTGTCTGGTCTACGTAGTGATGGTGATCCTGGCCCGCCTGCGCACGATGGACAACACCTTCGAAGAAGCCGCGCAAGATCTAGGTGCCACCCCCTTCGAAGCCTTCTGGCACGTCACTCTTCCGATGCTAAAACCCGGCATCATCGCCGCAGCCCTACTAGCCTTCACCACCTCGCTAGACGACTACGTAATCACCAGCCTGGTCGCCGGAGTCGACAGCGAAACCCTCCCCATGATCATCTACGGAATGGCCCGCAGAGGCGTCAACCCGGCAGTCAACGCGATCTCAACCATCATCGTTGTCGGCCTCGGCGTCCTGATCGTAATCAGCCAACGCCTGGAGCAACACACATGAGGCGCCGCAATTTCTTCATGGCCTTAAGCGGGCTAGCTGGCTGCACCAGCCAAACCAAACCCCGCCTCAACGTCATCAACTATTCCGACTACATAGCCAAAGAAACCGTCCCCGCATTCGAGCGAGAATTCAACGTCCAAGTCCGCTACTCAGCGGTAATCGAAGGCAGCGAAGAAACGATAGCAAAGACGATGTCGGGCAACTCCGGCTGGGACGTAGTCTTCCCGGAGAATCGTCTAGTCAGCCCAATGCGCGAGATGAGCCTCCTCACTCCGCTAGACCACAAAAAGCTCCCCAACCTGACAAACCTGGCACCTAGGTTCCAAACACCAGCCTGGGACAAAAGCCTGGAGTGGAGCCTCCCCTACCTATGGTCCAACTGCGGCATCCTCTGCCCCAGCAAACTTGCGATCAACAGTTGGCAAGACCTCTGGAGCCAAACCTACAAAGGCAAGGTAACGATGTTAGACGAGCCAAGCGAAGTCTTCGCCGCCTGCCTGAAAGTCCTGGGCTACTCCATCAACAGCAACTCGGCGGAAGAACTCCGCAAGGCCCAAAAACTAGCAATAGATCAAAAGCAAATCCTCAGAGCCTACCTAAACACAGAGGTGCGCGATCAAGTAGCCTCAGGTGATGTAACGGCCGCCCAACTTTGGCAAGGCAGTGCGCAACTAACGATAGACCAGGCCCCCCACCTCCACTTCGTCCACCCAAAAGAAGGCTACAGCCTCTACTGCGACTGCGTAGCGATCCTGGCCGAATCCCGCCGCAAAGATCTAGCCCACGAATTCCTGAACTTTCTATACCGTCCCCAAGTCGCGGCAGTAAACAGCAAAGCCAGCCGGGCATCCTCCCCCTGCAGCGAAGACAACGAACAAGTCCTAGCCAAAGGCGAATGGTTCCAAACCAGCTCCGCCCCCACCCAGCGTCTCCGAGACCGCCTCTGGACTGAAGTCAAATCCGCCTGAGTTAGCAACAATTGACACTGCACCAAAACTAGCCTTACTTCGATCTGAAAATACGATCAAGCCTCGCGGTCGCCATCGCCTGAATACCTGGCTCCAACTTCGTCAAAGCCAACCGCTCCAGCAACACTTCAACTCGCCCCATATCGTGCCTTTGCAGTCCCTCAACAAAGTCAAGATCCTTCTCTCTACCTGCGACCAACTTCGCAATTGCCAAATCATGCACCTCAAGACACCAACCCCGAACGGAGAGCGTATTCGGGTTTGAGATCACAATCAGCCTCTCCTGCCACCCCTCCGGCAGCACTGCAGTCTCCGGGCCCACACCATGCGCATAGTATCCATAGGTCTTCTCAAACGGCGAGCCTTCACCAATCGATCCATCGATCAATTCAGCGCGTTCGGGATGATGTCGAGGAAACAAATCAGCTTCTTTCGAGACCAGAAACTCCGCAGGCGCATCCGGATACTGCCCAAGAATCGCCTGACTTCCTATGACAACAATGTCCGGATCATTTTT
>CAZZGS010000848.1:0-2522 GCA_964653845.1 uncultured Bryobacter sp. | reverse complement strand
TGGGGTGGGAAGGCAAACAGTCTGGGGTAAGGGCGAAATCCGAACTACCGTATTACAGCATCTGTAACGGCGTCGATCGTACCAGGCGCATTGCCTTCGAGACGATTGTTTACGAAGACGAAGGCCGACTGCTTGATGCGCTGGGCGCGGGCGATGATCGCCTTCAATGCATCCCGGGCAGCGGGGTTCTCTTCCTGCACAGACTTGTAGGGTTCAAAGGCCTTGACCGCAGATTCATAGGGGCGGCCGTATTTCAACAAGGCGCGTACGACGGCGAAGTCGGCCGTAAAGACATCATCGAGCTTGAGTTGCAGATCAAGCTCAGGCATCCGCGTCCAGGCATTCAGAACGTGAGCGACGTTGTAGCTGCGCAGGCAGGAGAAGTAGTCGGCTTCGAGATATTCCGGGTTGCGGATCTCAATCGAGTAGCGCCAGCCGTCAGGTAGCTCGCTGAGGAATTTGTTGACTTGTGAGAGGAAGGCGTCCAGCCCGGGCATCGTCTTCTTTGACAGCGTGCCGAACTCAAAGATCATCACGCTCACTCGATCTTTGTAAGGCGCGAGAGCATCGAGAAAAAGGTGGCGAAAGAGATCGGCGTTTAGGAAGTTCTCGTTCTCCCGGCCAGCACGAGCGCCGTAGCGGGCATGCCCCGGCCACTGCTTTACCGTGATCTCTTCAGGCACTTTGAAGGCCCAGCGCAGGTTGGGTGGGGCAACGGTAAAAAGCTTCTGCCAGAAGGCCTGAGTGGGGAATTGATAGAAGGCGAAGTCGCCGCAGACGATCGGGAAGACTTCACCGTATTCTGCAATGCAGTTCTCTTCAAATTTCTTACGCGAGAACTTGCCACGGGTAACGTAGCGGTCTTCAGTAAAAACCTGTCCCAGCCAGCCCTCATACTTCCAGGACGAGGTGCCGATGTAGATGTCTTGCGCAGCAAGCTTGTGGAGTTTATCCACCAGCCGGGTGCGGATCGGGGACGGCGGGACATCAAAGAGGCCGGGCGAGGTCATGAATATATAATCTCCTGATGAGACGTCGCGATGTATTGGGGAGCCTAGCCGCTCCCGCCTTCCTGCAATCAGCCCAACAGAAGCAGCCGAATCTGGTGCTCGTCCTCAGTGACGATCACACGGTAGACCATGTAGCATGCTTCGGCAACCCGGTGATCCAGACACCAGTGATCGATAAGATGGCACGCGATGGCATGAAGCTGAACCGCATGTTTACAGCCGCACCGCAGTGTGTGCCTTCGCGGTCGGCGTTTATGACGGGCAGAAGCCCGGTGGCCAATCGCATGGGCCGCTTTGCTTCGCCGATGCCATCCGAGATCCAGACGCTGCCCGAGTTGTTACGCGCAAAGAATTACTACACCGGTGTTTGCCGGCGCTATTTTCATTTGGACGGCGTAATCAATCCGACCCCGCTGACCAAACGCATCTACGAAGAGCACGACATGAAGACGTGGGCCAAGCGGATCGACTTTCTGCATACCGGGGGCGGCCGCGATCAAACACCCACAGTGATGAACGAGTTTCTCGACAAGGCCGGCGAGAAACCATTTTTCTTTTGGATCAATTTCTCAGACCCGCACCATGTGTGGGACCGCAACGCGATTCCTAAGCCACATGATCCGGCCAAGATTCCGCTTCCTGCCCACCTGCCCGATCTTCCGGGGATGCGTGACGATCTGGCGCGGTACTACGACGAGATCACACGAGCTGACGACGAATTGGGGATGGTTCTGGCGACGCTCGAAAAGCGTGGCCTCGCCGAGAATACGCTGGTGATCTTTATGGGCGACAATGGGCACGCCTTTCCGCACGGCAAGGGTTCACTCTATGACCCGGGCCTCAACGTGCCGTTAGTGGCGCGGTGGCCGGGCAAGATCAAGCCAGGCTCGTCGAGCTCGAATCTCCTCAGTGGCGAAGACATCACACCCACCTTCCTTGAGGCTGCCGGGCTTCCCACGATCAAGGGAATGTCAGGACGCAGCTTCCTGCCCTTGCTGCTTGGCTCCGCCAGCTACCAGCCGCGTGAGCACATTTTCGCAGCACGCCTGCCCCACGGGAATTCAAACTTCAACTCGCAGACAAAGGCGAGCACCTTCGACTTGAGCCGCTGTGCCCGCTCGGCATCGCACAAGTTGATCTGGAACTATACGCCCTATCAGGAATACCAACCTGTCGATAGCGCACGTGATGCCGGCTGGCAGGAGATGCTCGCCGCGCACAAGGCGGGAACGCTGCCGCCAGTGATCGACAAAGCTTACTTCACCCGGCCGAGACCCATTGTTGAGCTGTTCGATCTTGCCAAAGATCCGAGTGAGTTGAACAACCTTGCGGGGCAACCGGAATACGCCAGGATCGAAGAGGAACTCAAAGTCGCTCTTCAGGAGAAGATGGTTGCCGACTATGACTTTTTGCCACCGCCATTTGATGAAGCTGCTGTTAATCCTGCTGCCGCTGCTCGCAAGTAATCTTTGCTATGGGCAACTGCGCGGAGTAGTGAAGGATGCGCGCTCG
>CAZZGS010000847.1:0-2528 GCA_964653845.1 uncultured Bryobacter sp. | reverse complement strand
ACCCACCCCGTGCCCGCGAAGCCCAGGCCGCCATCAGCAATCAATTTCAGGAGCACTTCCGGGCCGGCCTTGCCGTCACCGGCTTTGAACGTGCAGAAGACAAAGGAACCTACATCTTAAGCAAATGGCCTTCGTAATCGAACAAATCAAACTGCGGCAGATCGAAATGCCGCTCGTACATTTCTTCCAAACCAGCTTCGGGCGCACCTATTCCCGCAAGATTGTTCTCGTCGAAGTAATCGCCGGCGGCGTCTCCGGCTGGGGAGAAGTCACCGCCGGTGAGAACCCCTTCTACAACGAAGAATGGACCGATTCCTCCTGGCTCATCCTCCGCGACTTCGTCGCCCCTCGCGTACTCGGTCACGAGTTCGCCGCAGCTTCTGAGGTCGGCGCTCGTTCGGCCCATATCCGTGGCCACTTCATGGCCCGTGGTGGCCTCGAGGCAGCCTGCTGGGATCTCGAAGCCAAACAGAAAGGCATTCCCCTCTACAAGGCCATCGGCGGCGGCGCACACAAGCAAATCGCCTGCGGTGTCTCGATCGGAATCCAGGACAACGTCGATCAACTCCTCGGCAAAATCGAGACCGAAGTCAACGCCGGCTACCGCCGCATCAAGATGAAGATCGCCCCAGGCTGGGATGTCGAAGTCATCCGCGCAGTACGCAAGCGCTTCCCCGATATCCTCCTGATGGCCGACGCCAACTCCGCCTACCGTCTCAGCGATTGGGAAGTCCTCTCCGCCCTCGACGAGTTCAACCTGATGATGATCGAACAGCCTCTGGCCCACGACGAAATCATCGACCATGCCGAGCTCCAGGCCAAACTGAAAACTCCCATCTGCCTCGACGAATGTATCCGCTCGGCCCATCAGGCTGAACAGGCCATCCGCATGCAGGCCGGTCGCATCATCAACATCAAACTCGGCCGTGTCGGTGGCTTCGCCGAAGCAATCAAAGTTCACGATGTTGCCATGAAGCACAACATCCCCGTCTGGTGTGGTGGCATGCTCGAATCCGGCATCGGCCGCGCAGCTAACATCGCCCTCTCAACACTCCCCAACTTCGTCTTGCCCGGCGACGTCAGCGCCTCCAAGCGCTACTGGAAGAAGGATGTCCTCACCACTCCTGTCGAGGTCTCACCCGACGGCCTGATCACCGTTCCCGAAGGCCCCGGCTTTGGCTTCGATGTCGATCACGCCTTCCTTGATTCCATCACTGTCAGACAGGAGACGATCGGTAAACCTTGAGCGAGGGAATTAGTAAACGCAATTTATACGCGCTGATGTTTCTGGTCACTTTGCTCTGGAGTTTCAACTTCATCGTCAGCAAAGTGGCGATGCGGCAATGGAACCCCGTTCTCCTCACCGGATGGCGCACCACTCTGGCTCTGCTGATCTGTCTGCCCCTCTACTGGTGTGAGCGTCCCCATGCCTGGACTTGGCCCATCTTCTGGCGCTTTGTAGGTCTCGGCACCCTCGGCATGGCCGCCAATCAGCTCTTCTTCGCCATGGGCGTCAAGCGCACCAGCGTCGCCCATGGCGCACTCATCGTTGGCCTCACCCCGCTCCTGGTCTACCTTCTCTCCTCGGCCATCGGCCAGGAAAAATTCAAACCCAAAAAGCTGATTGGCATGGCCGTGGCCCTATCGGGCATCGCGATTCTTCAGGCCAAGACCTCAGGCGGCGCCTCCCTTACCGGCGACGCTCTAGTCCTCCTCGGCATCACCACCTTCTCGATCTTCACCGTCTTCTCAAAACCCCTCAGCGGCATGCTCTCTCCAGTCGCCACGGTCACCTTAAACTTCACCGGTGCCGTCGTCTTTTTGATGCCCGCCACGATCACCCTCTCTCTCGATTTCCCCTTCCGCGAGCTTCTGCCCATTAGTTGGCTCTGCCTCCTCTTCATGGCTGCCGTCCCAAGCGTCCTCTGCTTCCTGCTCTACTACCGGGTCCTCAAACATCTTCCGGCCTCGCAACTCACAGCCTTCACCTACCTTCAGCCCATCATGGGCTCCGCCATGGCAGTCCCTCTACTCGGTGAATCAATGAACATCAGCTTGGTTGGCGGTGGTCTGCTGATCCTCCTAGGTGTCTATCTGACGGAGCGCTTCTAGTGTCCGTCACGATCCCCCAACTGCTCAAGACCAACTACAACTACCGCCTCCTCTGGGGCGGCCAGATGATCAGCGAAATCGGCGACCACTTCAACAACATCGCAGTCTTCTCGATGGCCATCCGCCAGGAGCACGGCGGCCTCCTCGTCGGCGGAGTCCTGATGGCCCGCGCCATCCCGATGCTCGTCGCCGGCCCCATGGCAGGAGTTATCCTCGATCGTCTCGACCGCCGCAAGGTCATGATCGCCAGCGACCTCGTCCGCGCCATCGTCGCCCTCGGCTTTATCCTCTGTATCCATCAATCGAGCAACACCCTGCTCTTCGTCTTGAGCGCACTGCTCATGTTCGCCAGCCCCTTCTTTACTAGTGGCCGCAACGCGATCCTGCCCGTCGTCGCCAAAGGCGAAGATTTGCAA
>CAZZGS010000846.1:0-2530 GCA_964653845.1 uncultured Bryobacter sp. | reverse complement strand
GCTGGGGCTTCTACTTCAACTACACGCTGTCGCACGCCTTTGACATCGCCTCAGGCAACGAATCCGCCATCGGCGACGCAACCAGCGGAGCCGGCGGCAGCGTCATTCAGGATGCCTTCAACCCCAGAGGTGCCTACGGCGTAGCCAGCTTCGATATCCGTCACAATGCCACGATGAACACAGTTGTTGAACTCCCCTTCGGTAAAGGCAAGAAGTTCCTCAACTCAGCTAACCCCTGGGTTGATCAGGCTCTCGGCGGCTGGCAGCTCTCGATGCTCGGCCGTTTCCGCTCGGGCCTCCCTCAAGACATCATCAACGGCGGCATCTACCCGACCAATTACCTCAACTCCGCCCTCGGCGTTCGTAAGCCAGGTGCTCCGTCTCCGGTCCAAGGCGTTACCTTCAACCAGAACGGTAACCCCTCCGTCTTCCAGAACACCGGCGTCATCAGTTCCTTCCAGGGGCAATACCCCGGCACCACTGGCGAACGTGGTATCGTCCGCGCCGCCGGCTCCACCAACTTCGACATCTCTGTCGGCAAGCGTTTCAAGATGCCCTTTGAAGGCCACACCCTGCAGTTCCGGGCCGAGGCCTTCAACGCCTTCAACAACGTCAACTTCACCACTCTGTCGCTCAACCTCACGCAGCCCGCCAACTTCGGCCAGTTCACCGCCGCAGCCGACGCCCGCGTCATGCAGTTCGCCCTCCGCTACGAGTTCTAGCCAAACTCTACAGAACCTCAAGCCCGCAGCCGATAAGACTCTTAAATGTCTTCATCGGCTGCGGGTAAATTTCAAGATCACTACAAAATCCTCGGGATCGACCCCAAATCGACCCTCGACGTCATCCAACAGGCATACAGCGCCCTTAAAATCGTCTACGCCCCCAATGGCACCGGCCCAAACCACGAAAAATTCGACGAGATCACTCTCGCCGTCGAAGTTCTCTCCGATCCGGTTGGTCGCAAGATGTTCGATTCCGTTCGCGGTGGCGACGACGAGCGCGACATCTCGTTTTCCGGGATGGACTTCTTCAACAGCCTCCAGAGCGAGCGTGATCGTCGCATGACCATGCTCTGCGTTCTGTATGACGTCCGCCGTCAAAACCCCCGCGTCCCTCTGCTCACCATGCGGCAGTTCGAGCAAATCGTCGATATGACCGAAGAGCAAATCCAGATGGCCCTCTGGTATGCCAAAACCCTCGGTTGGGTCTCGGTAGACGATAAAAGCAAAATGCAAATCTCAGCCGCTGGAATGGACTTCCTCCAGGCCAATGCTCCTAATCCTGCAAGCATCTGGCCCTTCCTCAAAAATCCCTCCGGGCCCCGCCCCGAGGCTCAAGTATCGACTCCTGCCCCAGTAGCCGCCCAGGTTGCTGCTCCACCACCTCCACCTGCGCCTGAACTCCTGGACATTGAGGCTCTCTCAAACGCAATTCGATCTTTTAGTGCCCCAACTCCCGGCCCTACCCTCGTTTTAGAAGAACCCAAGCCCAAGTTGATGTCGCTCATTCGTCGTACTCAAATCGCAATCACTGAAGCTTAAAGATTTTTTGAATCAGCTGCCTGAAAATTTCATAATTACATTAGGACCCCGGTCTATTGCGCCGATTAGGTTCGTTGTAGATCACCAAAAATGAATGAAACCGCTAGGTTTGCTCTTATCCCCGCAAACCTGCCTGTTTATATTTGCCTGGCCCTGGTTTGGCTGGCACTTGCCTTCGCTACCCACTTGGCCCACTCACGTCTGCGAGCTGAGGGCTTTGTCAGGTATTGGTCCCTGGCGTGGTTTTGTGCCTTCCTGCAGCTTGCTCTTTTCTTGCTCATTCCTTCACTCGCTACAGTATTCCCTCAGTCCGCCTTGAAGGTAATGCTCCTCCCCATTCAGACTTTTGGCTTCCTCCAGCCGATTTACATCTTTTTTGCCGCCTACTCCATTCGCCGCTTGCCGTCGGGGAATGTGCATTTGATTGCGATCTGTGGATGTCTGGTTGCTGCAATTCTAAGCCTGCTCTGGATGTCCCGGCTGGTCTTCGCCGGCGAACTTGAGCTCGTTCGCGTTCTGCTCACTTCAAGGCTCTTTTTGCTTGCTGCGGCAAACGTCTGGTTCGCTCTCGCCTACCTCCGCATGGCAATGCCAAATTCGTCCTCCAGTTTTCGCTACGCCATCCCTCTCCCCTGTGTCCTGCAAGCACTCCACCTGTTCATGCTCGGTTTGGGCCAAATGATAAATGGTTCTCTCTACTTCCCGGTCAATTCGCCTGAAGCCGCTATGATCTCTATCGTCATCGGCCTGCTCATGGTCCTCGCCCTCTTCGTCGATTTGACCGACGCCGCCCAGCGCAACAACGCCGCCAAGTCCCTTTTCCTCTCCACTATGACCCATGAGCTCCGAACTCCTCTCGCCGGGATGATCGGCCTCACTTCCATCCTCGCGAGTTCCAAAAGCGAGGCCGAGCAAAAAGAGCTCGCAACCTCGATCGGTCAATGTGCCAGCTCCGTTTTAGCTTTGGTCGACGACATCCTCGATGT
>CAZZGS010000845.1:439-2531 GCA_964653845.1 uncultured Bryobacter sp. | reverse complement strand
CTCCACATGCCAATGAGGGCTCCGACACTGACGAAGATTCGGAGTCTGTTGTAGCCGATATCTTTGAGGGCGCGGGCGACGGGTTCGTCGTTGTTGAGGGTGGTGTAGGAGACGATGCCGGTGAGGACAAGAGAGACGGCGCCATACAGGACAGTACAGACGCCGAGAGTGATCATGATGCCCCAGGGGAGATCGCGTTTGGGGTTTTTGCATTCTTCGGCGGCGGTAGAGACCGAGTCGAAACCGATGTAGGCGAAGAAGACGATGGCGGCGCCGGAGATGACGCCGGACATGCCGTTAGGGGTGAAGGGCTTCCAGTTTTCGGGGTTGATGGCGGAGGCGGCACCGAAGACGAAGGCGAGAATCGCGACGGTCTTGACGATGACCATGATGTTGGTGGCGCGGGCGGATTCCTTGACGCCTTTGATGAGGAGCCAGGTGAGAAGAATCATGATCAGGAGGGCTGGGATGTTGAAGTAAGCGCCTGTGACGCCGCCACCTTTGAAGGCGGGGCCGGACCATTCTGGCGGGAGCCGATAGCCGAAGAGATTTTCAAGGACATCGTTGAAGTAGCCGGAGAAGCCTACGGCGACGCTCATGTTGGAGACGGCGTATTCGAGGATGAGATCCCAACCGAGGATCCAGGCGAAGATTTCGCCGAGGGTAGCGTAGGCGTAAGTGTAGGTGGAACCGGCGACGGGGATCATCGAACTGAGTTCGGCGTAACAGAGGGCGGCGAAACCGCAGGCGAAGGCTACCAGCAGGAAGGAGAGGACAACGCCGGGGCCTGCGCCGGGGCGGCCGATGGTGGAGATGGCGTCTGGGCCGAAGCGCAGGAGATCAAGGACGGGAGCGTGGAGGACGCTGGGGTATTTCATGGTAACGCCGGCGGCGGCGGTGCCGGTGAGGGTGAAGATGCCAGAGCCGATGACTGCACCGATTCCCATGGCGACGAGGCTCCAGAGGCCGAGGGTTTTGGTTAGTCTGGTGGCGGAAGATTCGCTTTCGCGGATTAGTACATCAATCGCTTTGCAGCGAAGCAACTGGCTCATCGCTGTATTTTAAACTACGCGGTGGGGCGATGGGGTGAGAAAACAAGGAAAGGGCCAGTGGTGAGGAGGCACCACTGGCCCGGGTTACGTCCATGCAGGCTCGGAGGGGAGGCCCGCCAGGACGCACTTAGATTAAATCACAAGTCGAGGGAAATAGTACAGTCGCATCGAAAGTACTATACGTTTACTATCGCTTACGAGTGCCCTTGACGATCTTCTTGACCTTGCGCTTAAGGGAGCCACGGTCTTCGCCTTTAACGCGACCCTTGTATTCAGGGGCGGCTTTACGGGCGGCGCGCTTGAGCTTTTTTCGTTCGTCTTTGTCTTTTACGTGTGTCGTGTTCATCGAGGTAGAAATTCCGAACCTTTAGGATAACGCAGGTGGCGGGGAAAAGCGAGTTTCAGTGTTCTTTGAAGGATTGCTAGTAGATTTGGAGAGCTAATTAGGCTATGAAGACGTCGACGTCGATGGCGAAGAACTTTGAAAGCTGAAGGGCGTTGCTCTTTGAGATGCCTTGGGTGCCCTGATAAAGGTGGTTTGCCGTGGTGCGTGAGATGTTGAGTAAGCGGGCGAGATCCGCTTGGGTCATGTTGCGGTTTTCCATCAGACTTTGAAGGAATTGGTGTGGTGACATCTCGATTGGCGAACATATTTGGTCTTCATATGTAACAATCGCCGCCGCGACAAGATCTGCCATGCGACGTTGGGCCGCGCTCGGCTTGCCGGGAGCAAGGTCGATGGATTCAAGGATCGCTACCAATCTTGAAAGCTCTTTTTCGTTGGTAGGTACCATTGGTCGATGCTCAAGGAGAAGTTCAGTATATTCGTCCAGTACTTGGGTGCTCATCGCTTCCAGCTTCCTCTATCATATTCGTCGTGCTTCAGTAGCTCTTTGAAAAAAAGTCGATTCGTGGAAAAATTGAAGCCCACAATCAGCCTATAGCTTCCAAGGTTAAAGGGGAGCCTGTCTCCAACCCGATCCACATCCGAATATTGAATCCGTGGCTCAGCAAATGAATTGAACTGTCTCCTAGAAACC
>CAZZGS010000845.1:0-429 GCA_964653845.1 uncultured Bryobacter sp. | reverse complement strand
TAGAAACCACGATGTAACATTCGTGAGCGCGGCGAATCAATTAAGGATTTCGAGAGGCAACCGCCGCAGCCATTAGCTTTGTTTTGCTGATAACTGTAAATTGCTCATGTTAGTAAGATCCTAACAAGAGTGCAATATGCTCTAGTCGAGTTGCTTTATGCCGGCAAACTTTTCGATGAGTTTCTTGAGGCCGTAGCCGGAGAAGGAGACGATGAGCTTGGCGTCCTCGCCGTCGCCTTCGCGGCGCACTACTGTGCCCTTGCCGTATTTGGGGTGCATTACAGTCGAACCGGAGCGGATGCCGGAGGCTTTTTTGAGTTGCTGGGCGGCAGGGCGGAATGTGGTTGCGGCTGTGGCGGGGCGTATCTGGGCAGGTGGAGTCACGTCACGCTGGGGCGGGACTGTCGACCTGGGCGGTACAGTTGGTTT
>CAZZGS010000844.1:0-2531 GCA_964653845.1 uncultured Bryobacter sp. | reverse complement strand
GCATCTCGCGGGGGCTGGAGGCGAGGTAGAGGATCTCGGAATTGGCTGAATTCCTGATGCCACGGCCTATGCCGATGGCAGCTTCGAGGACATCCATTTCGGCTGGCGATAAATTGAGGCGTTCTTTGACGTCGGTCTCGGTGATGATGTCATTGACGGGGAAGAGGCCACGGGTTCCGGCATTGGGGATCAGCAGAGCGCGGATGGTATTGAGTTGAGGCGAGTAGAGCTTACGCCGGTCGCCGTAGAAGAGGAATTGTACCCGCGAACTGGTCTGAAGGCCGGGGACATGATCGTAGGCCCAGATCTCGGTTGGATAGAAGATGCGGCTGGAGGGGAGTTTGCTGATCGCAGTGGGGGGGCCGAGGGCGAGGTAGAGACGGCCTGCGTCGGTGTTGGCTCCGGAGCCGGCCTGACCCGAGCCAAAGGCGTTGTCGATGTGTTCGACACGGGCGATGTACTCAGATTCGGTGATGGATTTAGAGGACCAGAAGCCCGTCCGGAAGACCTCGCGGGCTTTCTCGTCTGTCAGGGAGGAGTAGAGGGTGCGCTCGTCTTTCGACATTACGGGCTCCACCCGCCGGAGCCAGAGGTCTGGCGTCACAGCTAAGAGGAGGAGACAGTAGAGCGCTGTCATTTTAGAAGTCTAACCTTGCCGAGAATTGCAGCATGCGTGCTGCGTAGGCCAAGTTGGAATTAAAGGCGGCGCGGCCATAGCTGGCAATGCCGACGTTGGTGTTGTAGACGCCGTAGTTCTGGTAGTTCAAGACGTTGAAGACCTCGAAGGTACCGGTAGCGGTGAACTTCTCTTTGATGCGGAAGCCTTTATTCAAGCGCCAGTCCAGACGGTTGATAGCGAGACCGCTGAGTGAGTTGCGCTTGACGTCGGTGAAGCCTGGCGCTCTCGATGGGGAGAGAAATGTTCTGTCGATGAAGGTGTTGGCTGTGGACAGGAAGGTGCGGTTGTTCGTGCCGACATAGGCGAAGGGGTTGGTGGGGCTTAGCGAACGGAAAGCGTTGCCTGAGCCGAAGTGGTAGAAGAGGCTGGAGGACAAGCCGAAGGGCAGTGAAAGGTTGCCGTCAAAGTTGAGCGTGTGGCGCTGATCGTCGAGTGAGCGAGCCCATTCATCGGCAAGATTGAATTGATTATTGACATAGGTGAATGCTCCGTCTGTCGAGTCTTTGAGTTTTGAGAGGGTGTAGGAGGTGCCGAGTTGGAAGCGATTGCCGAAGCGGCGGGTGACTTCAAACTGGCCGCCGTAGTAGATGGCACCGCTGGAGCTGGGGGTGGTGAAGTTGAGGATCTGACCGAAGCGGGGATCGGGGCGGCCGGCAGTGGCAGGTACAGCTTGAAAGCCGGTGACGGGGTTCAGGAAGAGGTTGCGATCCTGACGGACCCATTCGTTATAGACGCGCCAGTAGACGAAGTCTGCAGAGACGGTCCAGTTGGATTTGAACTGGTGCTCGCCGCCGAAGGAGGACTGGAAGGAGAAGGGCGTCGTGGCATTTTTGTCGAGGACCTGGACGTTCTGGATTGGCGTGGGGGCTTTGCCGGTGACGAAGTCCTGGCCGTTGATTCCGCCGAAGGGGTTGGAGAGGTCGATCGATACTGTGGCACTGCGATTAACGCTGGCCTGGATGGATTTTTCACCGTTGAAGATGGACTGGTTGATAACCTGGTTGGCTTGGATGTCGGCGAAGTAAAGACCGGTACCGCCGCGGAGGACCGTCTTGCGATCACCACGCAGGTCATAAGCGAAACCGAGGCGGGGGGCAATGTTGCGATTCTGGCCACCGCGTGGAAGAACTACGTTGGATTTGAGTGTGGGCGTATTCCAGATGCCGATGTCGTTGTCGTAGCGGACCCCAAGGTTGACGGTAAGCTTCTTTGAGACCTTCCAATCGTCCTGCACCCAGAAGCCGAGGACATTGCGGGGTACGTTGATGTCGAAGTTGCCGAAGCCTTGCACATAGCTATTGGTGAGGGCGGAGAAGGCGGGGATGTTCCAGGTTTTGGGGTCGTTCCAGACGGGCACTTGAGCAGCGAGGTTGGCAGGTGCGGCGGAGAGCGGGTTGGCCTGGCCGCGGATGTTCTGCTGGAAGAGGCCAGTGTGGTTGTTGGAAAGATATTCGCCGCCGAATTTGACGGAGTGGGCAGCCTTCATCCAGTAGAGGTCGTTGCGGAGCTGGTGGGTCTTCTGATCGAAGATCTGAGGGAAGTTGAACGGTCCGCCGATGGTGGCGGCGCCGGGGATGCGGATCTCAAGGAAGTCCACGTATGGAGTGTTGGACCACTGGAACTTATTGAAGCCGTATTTGATCTCTGAGACCAGGGTGGGGGACATCGTCCAGTTGTAGCTGAGGAAGAGGCTCCAGTTGTCGCGGGTTTGTTTGGCAGCCTGTGAGGGGTGTGAGGTGCCGGTGACGTTGCCGAAGGGATTGCGCCATTCAGACTTATTGAAGCGGAAGGACAGGCGCTTGGAGGCGCTCTGTTGATAGTCGATGCGGGTGAGGTAGGTGTTGGTCTGGAA
>CAZZGS010000843.1:0-2531 GCA_964653845.1 uncultured Bryobacter sp. | reverse complement strand
ACCTCACGCAGTACGAAGTCGTCCGCCTAAACGCAGCCCACTGATCTCGCGGATAATAAGAGCTTGGACCTCGAAAAAGCGCTGCTCCGAAAAGTCGGAGAGGCCGTAACTAAATTCAAAATGATTCGTGAAGGAGACCGTGTCGCCGTTGGTGTGTCTGGCGGCAAGGATTCGGTGACCCTGCTTGAGGCCCTACTGGCGCTCCAGCGGCGTGCCCCGATCGATTTCACCGTCTGCGCCTTTACGATTGAGCAGGGCAAGTTTCTGGCCCCAATTCAGCCCTATGGTGAGTGGTTGCTCTCACGTGGTATCGAATGGCATTGCTTCACCGATCCGCCTAGTTTACGTCTGATCGATGAAGAACCGGATCATGGCTGTGACCTGTGTTCACGTTTTCGCCGACGCGCCGTCTATGAAGTTTGCAAGGGTCTAGGCGTAAATGTGATCGCCCTTGGCCACACTGCTGATGATTTCTGCGAGACCTTGTTGAGGAATGCGATGTTTACGGGGGCGCTCAGTTCGTTGCCGCCGATCACCTATTCGAAGAATAAAGACTTCCGCTTGATCCGGCCTCTAGTGTTTACCCCCGAGACCCTCACTACCGCCTACGCGCAGATGCTGGGTTGCCCGGTGATTCCCTGCGGTTGTTCGCAGAAGACAGGCACTGTGCGTCGCAGCGTGCGTGACTTTTTTGCCGAGATGGAGCAGGATCACCCCAACCTTAAGGATTCGCTCTTGAGTGCGATGGGAAATGTGAAGTTGCAGCGTCTGCTCGATAGCCGCTATCTCGATCCAGACGAGGGCGACGACTCGGAAGTCGTCACCACCGCCGGACCATTTCCTATCCTTACAACTTCTTCCTAGCCGCTTACTTGACCTGTTCGAGGATTGCGAAATCGCCCGGGTTCCAGGCCTGCGCGATGATGTACATCTTGCCGTTGAGTTCTTTCACGACCGCGTTGTGGATATGTTGAAAGTTTACGAGGCCCAAGTCTTCCTTCGCCATCACGGTTGAAACCAGCTTGTCGTTTTCAAGCAAGTAGATAGGCGCGCCCTTGCTGCGGTCCGGCCCGTGTAGCGAGCCTACAACAGCGTAGTTGTCCATGTAGTAGACGTCGCAGGGGAAGGAGCCAAGCGGCAGGCGCAGCGTTGAAAGATACTGCCCGTAGCGGGTGTAGCGATCGATCTCTGAGTTTGGACGATCCGAAACGTCGATGCGCGTCGTGCCAGGCGGGATGGTGATGCCGTGGCCGGTGCCAAGCTGCCCTGCGGCTGTGCCGCGGCCGCCAAAGGCAAGGTCATGCCAGGTGGCCTTAAAAGGGTTGGTGCTGTTGATCTTTGCGGTGAGGACGAAATCGAGATTCGAGTAGCCGGTGGGGATGTAGAACATGCCGTCCAGTTGTTCGACATCGGTCGGGATGAAGTTGCCGCGACCGGCAAAATAATCGGTAGCTACCGGGTTGCCCATGTCCGTCTTGCCGTCGGGGGCGTTGAGGGTGTGGATCAGCTTGCCGTCAATGCTGGTAGTGAAGACCTTGCCTACGCCGTTGCCCGGGAAGGTGAGGAAGGGAGTGCCGTCCTTGGCCTGCCAGAACATCGCGTTGTGCATGTTGGTGTCGCGCATCGATGGGTCGGTGGCGAGCATCTTGGTGGTCTTGAAGTCGGAGCTGATCTGAACAATGCCCGCTCCTGGCAGGGAGAAATAGACTTCCCCTTTGCCAGTGCGACGGTCGATCGCAAAGCCGCCGTGGGCTGCCTTTAATACTTTCTGGGCCTCTTCAGGCAGATGCGATGAAGTGTAGAGTACACGGAACTTGTACTTGCCTTCACCGCTTACACCCGCACCACCGGCTTGGCCCATCACTGCATTGGGCCCGCCCGGCGACAAATGCCATGCAACTACTATTAGAAAAACCCACAGGGTCGCGCTTGCGAATCGTTTCATTTGGTTCAGAAATCCTCCCTGTTATTCAATCACATTTCAGCGGGGGCTTCTTCAGCAATGAGGTGTGTTCCGTGAGTCATTGCTGCGCCAGCGCGCAGGGCTGCTGCCACCAGTGCGACTTCGGTCAATTCTTCTTCGGTCGCCCCCGCCTTCAGAGCTGCCTTTCTGTGGATCTCAAGGCAATACACACACTGCGTTGTGAGCGCTACGGCAAGGGCCATTAACTCCTTGTACTTTTTGGGGATTGCTCCATCGGCCATCGCCGCCTTGTCAAAGGCTGTAAAGGCTGCCATTGCCTCAGGTGCCAGCTTCCCCATCTTTGGGAATTTCTTCATGTTGTCCATCGAATACATATCTATTTTGCTCCCTGGTTTCTTTTTGCCCTTACGGCCGGTCCATATCCTAAAACAAAAATCGCCCTTGCGGGCGACCTTTAATTTAATGAGAGACCCACCCTAAGGTGGGCCACTTTCCTAGAAAATCTTCGACGTGACCGCGCCTTCGCTCGCCGTACCTACCGTCTTGATGTACTTGGCAAATACGCCTGTCTTGTACTTCGGTTCCGGTGCAGTCCACTTGGCCCTGC
>CAZZGS010000842.1:0-2532 GCA_964653845.1 uncultured Bryobacter sp. | reverse complement strand
ATAGATGAAGGCATTGGACTGATTTCCGGTAAAAAAGAAGATGATACAAATCAGACCCCAAGCCACGGCAATACGTAGCCGGGGGGAGGCCCGCTCCAACAGGTATTCTTCCTCCCGCTGTTCATTCAGCAAGTCCATGAGGAACAAAACCAGGGCATAGGCACCGACCAGTAGAGCGGCTGTCTGATGCTCCGGCCGCCAGTTCCATTTTCCGAAATTGCTCAAATATTGCAATGCCGCGCCCACCGATTGGGCACGAAAGAAGACCCAGGCCAAACAGACCAGATGAAAAATCCAAATCCGCTTGAGCCAGTCTTTGTACTTGAACGGGCTGGCGGAGGATTCGCCACCGCCAAACAGGAGTCTTTCCAGGGCCAAGCCGCCGCCGTGTATGGCGCCCCAGATGACGAATGTCCAGTTAGCGCCATGCCAGAACCCGCCGATGAGCATGGTCAGGAGCAAATTGCGATAAGTTTGGAACTCTCCGTGGCGATTTCCGCCCAGAGGAATATACAGATAGTCGCGCAACCAAGTACTGAGACTGATGTGCCAGCGGCGCCAGAAATCCTGCAGGCTGGTGGCTAGGTACGGTTGCCGGAAGTTCACCATGAAGTGGAAGCCAAGTAATTGAGCCGAGCCGCGGGCGATGTCGCTATAGCCGGAAAAATCGCCATAGATTTGCCAGGCAAAGGCATAGATTCCAATCAGGGAACTGCCGAGTCCCGGATCTCCCAGGCGGCCTTCGAACGCCGCATTGGCGATCAGCGCACAGTTATCGGCTACCACGCATTTTCGCAACAGGCCAGTGACGATCAGCATGAGGCCATCAAAGAACTGTCCGCTGTGAAAATGCCGCTCCGCCTGTACTTGCGGCAGCAGATGCGAGGGCCGTTGAATGGGGCCGGCGATCAGGTGCGGAAACAGGCTGATAAATAGCGCATAATCGAGCAGCGATTCGGCCGGCTCCAGTTTCTTGTAGTAGACATCTACGATGTAGGCCAGAGCTTGAAACGTATAGAACGAAATCCCCGGCGGAAGCAAAATTCCCAGCACCTGTACCGGGATGTGGAAGCCGAACATCGCCGCGGCGCCGGCGAAGGAGTCGATGAAGAAATCGCAGTACTTAAAGTAGCCGAGGAATCCCAGATTCATCGTTACGGAAAGGATGAGAAGAAGCCGCCGCCGGCTCTGGTCGGTCGAAACGGCGATCGTACGGGCGCAGTAGAAATCGACCAGCGTCGAGAGCAGAATCAGCCCTAAAAAGCGCCAATCCCACCAGCCATAGAAGAAGTAGCTGGCCACCAGCAGGAACATATTTTGCGGACGCCGCGGCAGCCACCAATAAGCCAGGACGACGATGGACAGAAACACCAGGTAAATCGGCGTGTCAAAGAGCATCTAGCGCCGCACACCGGCGGTGGCTTTCGAAGGCAGAGGATTCAGGCGGAGCAAGAGCATGAGTTTTGAAAACAGAACCAATTGGGTAGATTCATTTTCCTACAAGTGAAGATCATTCGTCAGTCCGGACACCGGGCCGCACACAGCCGGCCAGGGCGGCACGGCTTCATTTTTCAAGTGATTTGTTACCATTCCAGGGTGACCCCTCCTCTCGATCAAGGCCTGCGCGAAGTGCCTCTCCTGCTCGCCTGGGTGCGAAAGGCCGGTCTATTGCTCATCGGGTGCGCGGTCGCATTAATTCACTATTTCACCACTCCCGTTGAGATCCGGATCGCCAACATCCTTCTGGCCGCGGGATTGGTTTTGTGCCTCGCATCAATCTGGCCCGTCCGCCGCCATCTGATCGCGCGTTTCCGGGAGATTTCCTCCGGCAGAGAGGCCCTGATTGAACTGGGCAAGTGGCTGACGGAACAGATGCGGTCCCTGGAACCCCGCACGCGCGGCTGGCATGTCGCCGCGTTTCTGATAGGGCTGTTTTTACTATCGCTTGTGTCTTCCAAGGGCGGCATTCTCGATCCGGAACTCGACAAATATATTCCGCATTACCTGTCCGAACAGTCCTTTCTAGCCAAGACTTTCGACACCACCATGGTCGAGGTCGGCACCGATACACAGGATGTCATGTGGCACGGCCGGTTCCGGCACCTGATTGGACTGCAGCGGCCCCGGCCGCTTTCTTACTTCCTCGACTGCCTCGACGCCCAGGTAATAGCGTGGTCCGTTTCGAAGGGATTTCCGCACTTGCTCTCCGCCAGCAATGTGGTCTTCCTGGTCTTGATCTATGCCGTTGTGTGGGTATTCTGCCGTCGCTACTTGGGATTCGACCGCCTTACCGCGGGGCTCCTGGTTTGTATCATTGCCTCCGACCCGGTGCTTGCCTGTAACCTGAGCTATTTTCGCTCCGCAAAGCCCGGGACCTCGACATTCCTCCTGATTGGCCTGTGCGCTATCTGCGTGCTGCTGGTCCGGCGGCGAGAACTCCTGCCGGGAGCCGGCCGCACCCTGCTGCTGCTCGCGGCTCCCATAGCATTATTGACGGCCTGTCTTTTCGATGAGCAGGGGATATTACTGACG
>CAZZGS010000841.1:0-2532 GCA_964653845.1 uncultured Bryobacter sp. | reverse complement strand
GGAAACCAAATGGAAACGCGGCGAATTAGCCGAAGCCTGTGGTGTCAACAGCGAAACTCTCCGCTTCTATGAGAAATCTGGCCTGCTCAACCCCGAGCGCGGCCCCAACGGCTACCGCCTCTATTCCGTCGCCGACGCAAAACGAATCCGCCTCACCCAGCGCGCTATCGGCGTAGGCTTCAGTCTCCAGGACGTTAAAGACTGGCTGGCCGGCGACGCCATCAAAATGGAGCAGTCTCTCCTCCGCGTACAATCCAAAATTACCGAGCTCGAACGCCTTCGCAAGAGCCTCCGAAAAAAATTAAAAAAAGTTTGAGCCTTTTGGTCGAGATAAAACGCTTATCAAAATGAAGCCAAAACTTCTTAGCCGCAAGGCCAGGCAGCGACGTTCCGGAGGGATATCGTCGCTGCCTTTTGTAACAATTAGCCTCCCAACCGGAACGTACCGGATGTGAAGCCAGATTGGTCTCAACTCTTTGAACAGCACGGCGACGATCTCTATGGTTTCGCCTACCGTCTCTCTGCCTCGCGCGAAATCGCCGATGACTCCGTCCAGGAATGTTTCGTCTCCTGGTTGCGGTCCAACTCCTTAGCAATTCCTGTTCGGGGAGAAATCCGTGCCTATCTCTTTGGCGCGGTCCGAAACCAGCTCTATAAAGCCCTCAAACGCAATCCTCCACCCCTCGAAGCCTAGCCGATTTTGGTCCAGCCAGACCATAGTGGCGAAGTCTTCAGCGCACTACAACAAATCCCTGAAGCCTCCCGCGAAGCAATCATCCTGATTTGCATCGAGGGCTTCACCTACGACGAAGCATCCCAGATGCTCAATGTAGAACCTTCAGCCCTCCGCGTCCGCGTCCACCGCGGTCGCCGCCAACTCAAAGAAGCCCTAGGCATAGAGGTGAATTCCAATGACTGAACTAGAACTCGACGAAGCTCTCAAGGCCTTTGCCGTTCCTCCCCCACGCCCTGAATGGAAGCGGCAGATGCGCCGCCTAGCCATCGCAGGCCTCGCCGCTTGCGCCGCCCTCGGCGCTGCCTTCCACGACAACAAAATCAGCAGCCTCAGCTTTGGGTCTCCCCATGCTACCGTCGAGGTGGCCACGCGGGTAGAACCCACATATACGAAGCTCAGGTGGTTCAATCTCGACACCTCCATATCCGTAAGCGTAAATGCAGACTGGTCGGCTCGTCATCTCTACGACCGCAAAGCCGGTACTGCCTTCGGTTACGAATTGCGAGCAATTCCTCTTGGCGCGAATCGTTTTCGTCTGGAGTTTCAAGCTCTCCGTCAAGACCCGCGTCACGGCCGTTATCTCGGCTTCCGTTGGACTAGTCCCGACAGCATTCCTGTCTCCCGCGATGTCGCCGCAAATGAATCGGTAATCGTCGATTTGTATCGCGACGGAACAGACCGGCTCTTCGACGAAGTCGAAGTATCTTCCACTGCCGAGCCAATCGATGTCCGTATGCGTAAAGCTCCCTTGCGCATTTTTAGCCGGAAACTCTACCAGGACGGCAACCTCATCGCCAGCAACCCAGGCGGTGGGCTTTCTGGAACCAGCCACACACTCTTCATCCCAGGAGAGAAAACGATCCGGCTTCGCCTCGACGCCGGGCCGAAGAACGATCACGTTCCGGTAGGGTGGGTCGACGGCCCCATTTTGGACGTAGTCGTGGATGGACACCGCTATCGGCTCGAATCCTCAGAAGCCATCACAGATGGTGGCCGGAAACAGATCTTCGGATTGTCCAAACCCAATGACGAGCCCAAAGGGCAAATCAGCTTTGGCTCGGAGGGTTGATATGAAATAGCGGACTACATTGGGCAAAGCAGTCCTGAAGCGGCCCGCCGGGTAGTTGACGAGATCTACCATTCCATCCAGAACTTGGTTCCGTTTCCGAATAGAGGACATTGGCGCACGGACCTCACCAGCCGCCCATTGCGCTTCATTCGCTTGCGTGATTACCTAATCGCCTACGCGCCAGAAGAGAAGCCACTTTGGGTAATAGCAGTTATCCACGATCACCGCAGTCCCCGCGTCATGGCCGCAATGCTGAGAGGGCGAGAAGATTAGTCTCACCCGCTAAGGCGAAAAATTGGCCACTGCCGCCCGCCAATAAGGCGCCATTTCCCGCCCCGCATAGGCTTTAAATCCAATCTCACTCATCTCACCCAGCGTCTTAGAGTAGTGTTCGAGAATCGGGTCAGCCCACAGTTTCCGGCCACATCGCAGGGTATTCAAAGCAACAGCCGTAGACACTTCCATCAGAGTCTTTTTCTGCGCCGCTGCAATACTCTTGAGCTGCTCCCAGTCCGCCTCCACCCTCTCCCGGTCAGCCACCACCTTCTTAAGCGATTCCCATTCCCGCATCAGCGCCGCCCGGTTCAGCGGAGGCGTGTTGAAGCTATCCGCCAGATGCCCGCTCCCTCGTTCCAGCCCATCCAACAAATCCGTCACGCTACGTACAGACTCAGCCCCCGTCAGCCAGCCTTCCTGCTCCAGCGTTAAGGCGATCTCACTCAGCAAC
>CAZZGS010000840.1:0-2533 GCA_964653845.1 uncultured Bryobacter sp. | reverse complement strand
GTGTAGGCGCGCTTGCCGGTGAAGAGTTCGTAGAGGACGAGGCCGAGCGAGTAGAGATCGCTTGAGTGGGTGACCTCGGTGCCTTTGATTTGCTCAGGGGCCATGTAGGCGGGAGTGCCGTGGCGGATCTCTGCGGCGTTGAGTTCGCTGGCTACGGCGGCGAGGCCGAAGTCCTCGATGAGAACTTCGCCGTGGCGGTCGAGCATGATGTTGTGGGGTTTGAGATCGCGATGAATGACGCCTTTGGCGTGGGCAGCGGCCAAGCCGGCGCAGGCCTTGCGGGCGATCTCGATTGCTTTGTCTGAGGGGAGACGGCCGATGCGGCGGAGGAGGCTTGCCAAGTCTTCGCCGTCGACGTATTCCATCGAGATGAAGGGCAGGCCCTCGGCTTCGCCGATGTCGTAGACGCGGCAGACGTTGGGGTGAGAGACCTGGCGGGCGATGCGGACTTCTGAGTGAAAGCGTTCGAGCCAGCGGGGGTCAGAGGACGAGAGTGCGTGAAGGAATTTGAGAGCGACGGATTGGCCCAGGGTGAGATCTGTGGCTCTGTAGACTTCGCCCATGCCGCCTTTGCCGAGGAGGGCGATGATGCGGTAACGGCCGTTGAGGAGGGTGCCAGGAGGGAAGCGGCCTTCGATGGAGGCGTGGCTTGAAGGCTGGCTGAGTTGGGAGCGGCTGGTGGATGTGGAGCCTCCAATTACGGTTTGTGTGAAGTCAGCTGGTGAGGGGTCCTGCATCCTTAGATATGCTAACGCTGATGAGAATTGTTTTGTTCGCTCTTTTGATGGCCGGTATTTTGCCGGCGGCTTGTGAGTTTGAGATGGTGATCCGGAATGGTCACGTGATTGATCCTGCTAATCGGCGGGATGGTCGCATGGACGTTGCCATCGCCAACGGAAAGATCGCACGTGTTGCGCCGAAGATTGAGGTATCGGCGGAGTGTAAAACGGTGGATGCTACCGGGCTTTATGTGACGCCTGGGTTGATTGATATTCATGGGCATGTTTATGCCAATACCGGGATTCCAGTGGAGTTGGCTGGTGAAACTTCGTTTGTGCCGGATGCGATCGCTCCTCGTAGCGGGGTGACGACGATTGTGGATGCGGGTACGAGTGGCTGGAAGAACTTTGAGGATTTTCGTAAGCGAATCATTGATCGATCGCGGACGAGGGTGCTTGCGTTTGTGAATATTGCAGGGCTTGGGATGAGTGGGAGCCGCAATGAGCAGAACACGGCAGACATGGATAGTGAGGGGCTGGCGGCAATTGCCAGGAAGCACAAGGACATTGTTGTTGGTGTGAAGACGGCTCATTATGGAGCGCCGGACTGGATTGCGGTGGATCGTGCTGTAGCGGCAGGAAAGCTGGCGGGGATTCCGGTGATGGTGGATTTTGGGACGCATCATCGCGAGGCCCGGCCGATCGAGAAGTTGCTGATGGAGAAGATGCGGCCGGGTGATATCTATACGCACCTTTACTCGGGCTTGCGCTATGAGCAGTTGCCGACGGGTAAGATGAACCCGGTGCTGTGGGAAGCTCGCAAGCGTGGGGTGTTGTTTGATTTAGGGCACGGCAATGGGAGTTTCTTCTGGACGGTTGCCAAGGCTGGGTTTGCCGAGAAGTTTTTGCCGGATACGATCTCTACCGACTTGCACTTGAGGAGCTGGATGGACGGGATGAAGGACTTTAACAATGTGATGTCGAAGTTTCTGATTCATGGCGTGCCGCTTAAGGATGTGATCCGGATGTCGACGGTGGAGGCGGCGAAGGCGATTCACCGGACTGAGCTTGGGACTTTGACTGTTGGGGCGGAAGCGGATGTTGCGGTGCTTAAGGTGGAGAAGGGTAAGTTTGGTTATCTGGATAACCGGAAGCAGAAAGTGATGGGGGATCAAAGACTGACCACTGAGTTGACGCTCAGAGCGGGCAAGCCCATTTTTGATTTGAATGGGCTTGCGTCTGATGAATGGAAGCCGGGGACATTGCCCGGGGCCCGGATGCAGTAGGCGCTATTTGATTTGCGCGATTTCGAAGTGCATGCCGTCGCGGCGGGTGAAGTGGCCGCCCCAGTAGAAGCCGTGCTTGTTGGCGATGGTGAAGAGTTCGCGGACGCAGCCTTTTTGGCCTAGGCGGGCTGGTTCGACGCCGAGGCCGTTTTGGGCCATGTTGATGTCGAAGGCAGTGCCGAAGGAGTGGTTGCTCAAGACTGAGGTGCTGCCCCGGATGAAGCGGGGTACGAAGGCTCCGCCCCAAGTAAGGACGCGATCAAGAAGGCTAGCTTTTTGCCAGGCCGCCCAGAGAGCTTCGACTTGGGGGGCGGCTTGTTTGTTGAACCAGATTTTGCCGTCATGCGGGGCACCCTGGACGCCGATCAATTGAGGGATGACGACGCCTGTTATGTTTTGCATCTGCCAGGTGCCGGTGATGACGATGTTTTCGGGGTTGCCAGGGATGGGCTTGTGTACGATGTCGAATTTGCCATTGGCCGTTTGATGGGCTGGATTGGTGGCGGGGGAGGGGCAGTCTGGGGCGGC
>CAZZGS010000839.1:0-2534 GCA_964653845.1 uncultured Bryobacter sp. | reverse complement strand
GTCCCAGAGGCTGATTTTATTGGTCTGCGCGTAAAGATCGACCATATCGAGGGTAGTTTTTCCGATTCCTCGGGCCGGGGTGTTTACTACGCGGAGGAAAGCGATGGAGTCGGTCGGGTTGACGAGTAGCTTCAAGTAGCTGAGGGCGTCTTTGATTTCGGCTCGCTGGTAGAAGCTGAGGCCTCCGACGACGTTGTAATTGCGACCGTAGCGGCGGAGGGCTTCTTCGATCTGGCGGGATTGGGAGTTGGTGCGGTAGAGGATGGCGACCTGGGATTTGGGATCGCGGTCGAGGGTTTTGTCGATGCGGTCGGCGACCCAGAGGGCTTCGTTTTCGCCGTCCATGGCTTCGTAGAGGCCGATCTTGGGGCCGGCGGTTTGCTCGGTCCAGAGGTTTTTGCCTTTGCGCTGGGTGTTGTTGGCTACGACGGCGCTAGCGGCTTCGATGATGTTTTTGGTGGAGCGGTAGTTTTGCTCGAGGCGGACGATTTTGGCGTTGGCGTAGTCGCGTTCGAAGTCGAGGATGTTGCGGATGTCGGCACCGCGCCAGGAATAAATCGACTGGTCTTCATCGCCGACGGCCACGACGTTGCCGTGGCCCATGCTGAGGAGGCGCATGAGCTCGTATTGGCTGCGATTGGTGTCCTGATATTCGTCGACCATGACGAAGGAATAGCGACGGTTGTATAGCTCGCGGAGGTTGGTGTCGTGCTTGAGGAGGCGGACGCTTTCGAGCAGGAGGTCGTCGAAATCGACGGCGTTGGCCTGTCGGAGGCGGGCTTCGTATTGCTCGAAGATGACAGCCATCCGAGAGGCTTTAGGGTCTTTGGAATTTTTGAGAAGATCCTGGGGGCCTTCGTGGTGGCTTTTGGCGTGGCTGATTTTGGACAGTGCCGCGCGGTATTGCATGAACTTGTCGTCCAGACCAAGGCCCTTGTAGATCTGCTTGATCAGGGTGATCTGGTCGTCGTCGTCGTAGATATTGAACTGACGGGTGAAGCCGTGGCGGATGTCGGCGAGGCGGTCGCCATCGCGGCGGAGAAGACGGACGCAGAAGGAATGGAAGGTGGAAACGAAGGGGGTGTCGTAGATTTCTCCGGTGGAGGCAAGGAGATGGTCGACCCTTTCTTTCATTTCTTTAGCGGCTTTGTTGGTGAAGGTAACCGCGAGGACGCCGTAGCCGGGGACTTTGTGGGTATGGACGAGGTTGGCGATGCGGTGAGTGATTACGCGCGTTTTGCCAGAGCCGGCACCGGCGAGGATGAGAAGAGCGCCGTCGATGTGAGCGGCGGCTTCGCGTTGGGAGGGGTTGAGGCCTTCGAGAAAGTCCATTGGATTGAATAGTTTAGGAGGAGACTCGGCTGTCGCCGCCAAAACTTCATTTTAGCATGGGCAGAGGTTTATAGCTTTTTCTCCAGTGGGATGGAGAGAGAGTATTAGCCCAAGATACCCCCTTTTGCGGGTAGTCAATAACCGCAAATAAGAGAGAGAATACCCGCACTTTAGGACTTGAGTACTATCCCTAGTACTAGTACAAATGACATATGTCACGTAGTGCAACCTCCCCAACACCGACGCAGCTGCCTGAGATTCAAAAGGAATTGAATCGATTGCACCGCCGCCGCCTGGCTTTGCTGAACCTGATTCGTTCAGTGGAAGAGTATCTGCTGGTAGCAGATTCGAATGATTCGTTGCTGAGTGCCGTTCCGCGAAAACCGAATTTGCGCGTGGTCTACACGAAGGCAGTTAAAGAAATGCTGGCCTGAAGTTTAATGCAATCTTCCAAGCTTTTTCAGAGGCCAATATACGAAGACCGCTTTGCCGTAGATGTATTCCTTTGGGACTGTCCCCCAGGAACGGGAATCGTTTGAAGCACTGCGGTGATCGCCCATCACATAGTATTCGCCGGGCTTTACGATGGTGCGCGGTGCGCTGATGCGGTCTATAAACTCTTCGGGGACATAAGGTTCTTCGATGGGTGATCCATTCAGGAGCACCGCGCCTTCCTTGACTTCGACAGCATCGCCCGGAATGCCAATGACGCGTTTGATGTAGGACTTGGAGGTATCGCCGGGATATAAAAATACGACCATATCGCCGTGATTGATGTCTTCGATGCCAAAGCGGTAGGTAAACTTGTTGATGAAGATCCTCTCCTGATCACTCAAGGCAGGCATCATTGATGTGCCTTCGACCTTTACGGGTTGATAGAGGAAGAGGATGATCGCAACGGCGATGAGTACGCTCAACACGAGGTCGCGCAAGAAGAATCCCGCTGAGGATGGTGCCGGAGGAGTTTCGCCTGTTTGGTTGGTCATACCTGCGTACAATGAGGCAGACGTAATCGCGCAAACTTTGTTGCGTCTACCCAAAAGCATTTTCGCGCATGTAGTGGTTGCGAACAATGGATCGAGCGATGAAACTGCGTCTGAGGCTGAAAAAGCTGGGGCGAGAGTGGTCTCGACGGTAGAAAAAGGGTATGGAGCGGCTTGTCTGGCTGTGCTTGACGTTGCACCGGATGATGTGATCCTGGT
>CAZZGS010000838.1:1617-2541 GCA_964653845.1 uncultured Bryobacter sp. | reverse complement strand
GTATCTATCGCCGCGCCTCGGAATTCGATTCGGGTGGATGGCGACGCGGACACGATCCGCGTCCAGGAAACCATCACGTACAGCCGACCTGGTGGCACGACGCTGGACCAATCGGTTGAAGAGGTGGAGGCGTTACTTGGAACAACTAAGAAGCGCGCCTATCGCCGAGTGAAAGAAGGTTGGATTCGAGTAGAGAGAGCGCATGTCGACGACGCGCAGCGAACGCTGCGGAAACTGCCCAGCCGAGCGCAACAGAGAGCGGCGATCCAGGGAGTGGATATTCCGGAAACACTGGCGGCGCTTGCGGCGTTGGCTAGAGACTTGCAGCAGGGCACTCCTTGGAATCTAATTTGTTCGGAGCGTGTGGAGCGTAATCATCGGCTACTCGATACACCGGCAGAGGTTTCTTTTCCTGTAAGCGTCGTAGACCTGGGCAGTGGGGAAAACGTCCTGCAGATACAACCCACCTACAGACACGAAAAGACAAACCTGTCTCACAATTCTGTAGGCGAGTCGATTGCGCGAAATGAAGGATGGGTCCGCGGCCAGAGGGTCTGGATCAAGCTCGACCGAGCGAAACACAAGGCAGTACAAGGATTTATCGAAAGAGAGCGGTTGAAGCCGACTTCCAGCGGTGGCTACATCATCAGACCACCTGATTGGGATCGGCTTCGAGATGAATTGGAAGCGCTAGGCAAGATTGAGCAGACGGATTCGTTCCGGGAGTTCATGCAGAAGCTCCTCGAATTTGACCGGATTGAACATGTTCAAGCACCAAATGCGCTGGTTGCCTCGCTTCGCCCCTACCAGCAACATGGACTAAATTGGCTGGTATTTCTACGCAAGTTTGGACTGAACGGGATTCTAGCTGACGACATGGGGTTGGGAAAGACTATCCAAACTCTCGCGGCGATAGCTCATAGC
>CAZZGS010000838.1:0-1607 GCA_964653845.1 uncultured Bryobacter sp. | reverse complement strand
GCTCATAGCCGCGAGCATCAAGCTCGTGGTTCTAATCATCCGTCCCTGATCATCTGTCCGCCGTCGCTGATTGGGAACTGGTCTGCGGAAGCGCAGAAGTTCTTGCGGGGCATTCGAATTGTGGTCTACCGGGGGCCAAACCGGGATCGGTTGTTACCTTATATCCATTAGATCGCGGATATTGTAATAGCCAGCTACGATACGGCTGCGAGCGACTCGAAAAAACTTGATGAACTTCCCTGGAATTACTTGATTGTCGACGAGGCACATGCCATTAGAAACTCAGATACTCAAAGAGCGAAAGGCATCAAGAAGATTGGCGCGGCGCGGAAATTGGCTCTGACTGGTACACCAGTCCAAAACTCTGCCAAAGATCTTTGGTCGCTTTTCGACTTTGCCATGCCAGGGTACTTAGATACCGGCACGAATTTTGAAAGGCGTTATCCAAGTCTCTGCGGTCGTCGAACGAATCTGAACCCTCAGGAGGCTAACGGACTGCACAAGAGGACAAGACCCTTTTTGTTACGTCGGCTCAAGAGCGAAGTCGCCAAAGACCTTCCTGAGATTGTCGAGTCAGATCGAATCGTCGAACTTTCACACACTCAAGAACAACTCTATCGGGAAGTTCTTGAAGAACGCGGAACGAGGGAACTCGTAGGGCAGGTTCAAAGAGGAGAGCATCAGAATCATGGAATTAACATACTGCAAGTGCTTTCCAAGCTGCGGCATGTTTGCAATGATCCGACGTTGGTTCGCGGAGGTGCGGTTGATGCCGCGGAATCGGCTAAGTTGATGGCGCTCGCTGAACTTCTTGAGGAAGTGAAGGAGGGAGGGCACCGGGCACTGATTTTCTCTCAGTTCACGAGGGTGCTTGACATTCTGGAGGAACGTCTTAGTGTGGGCAGGTACAAATACCTAAGGTTGGACGGTGGCACGCCAAACGATCGGCGGCAGCCGCTTGTGGATCTGTTTAACCGCGACAGTTCTTATGACTGCTTTTTGATCTCAACGAGGGCAGGAGGGGTTGGCTTGAATCTCACCGGCGCGGACACCGTTATTTTTTTCGATCATGACTGGAACCCGCAGAATGACGAACAGGCGCGGGCGCGGGCGCATCGTATCGGGCAGACGAGAACCGTGACCGTTTATAGGTTGGTTACGAAGGGAACCATCGAGGAGCGTATGCTGAGCATTCAGGATCGGAAGAAGCGACTCGCCCAAGCGCTTGTGACAGAGACCCCTCAAGGTTTCCTCAACATTTCGCGAGAAGAGCTGCTGTCTTTGTTCGAGTACCAGAAATCGAGTCAGTAGCTACCCAACGTTTAGCCAAGTGGTCAGCCTGAGAGTCTGTCGGGAATAAAACAATTGATAGTCCAAAAGTTTTAGCGAAAAATTGGGCATGGGACAACAGTTTCGGAGTTGCGCTCTGGATCAGTTGTTTTTGTTGCCGCCATCGATCCAGGATTGTTTGCCAGAAGGGTACCTTGTAGTGAAGCGCAAAAAAAGCATTTCCGATCTTAGACCTAATAACCACCATTATCGAATTGTAATAAAACTCTCTGCGTTCGGATTTGGAATGGTGGGATCGCGCAGGTTTCAACGATCGC
>CAZZGS010000837.1:1111-2544 GCA_964653845.1 uncultured Bryobacter sp. | reverse complement strand
CACGCCCACGCAACAACTGCGCATATACGCCCACTGCCCGCTTCAAATCCTCCCCCGTCCACGTCAAATCAAGCCCGCTCTCGTCCCTGTAAAGCAACGCTGCTTCATGCGAACAATGCCGCAACATTAGCTCGGCAAAGTTGAAAGCCGCGTCCTCTCCAGGCAAATCGGCAAATCGTCGAAACTCACACCAGAACTCCGCAGGCGACTCCACCGACCACCGATGCAACGAAGCATAATCCGAATGCCCCGTCAGTGTTAAAAAATTAGCAAGATGCAAACGCTACGCCTTCCCCAGCAATTCTGGAATTTCACTCGCAGCCAACGGCCGCGACAGATAGTACCCCTGCACTAAACCAAATCCCATCTCCCGCAACAAACACAGTTGCTCCTCGTTCTCAACACCTTCCACCACAATCTCTATACCCAAACCCTGCGTTAGAGAATGCAGTGCCTTCAGGATCACTCTTGATTTCTCCTCCCTCACGCAATTCTTCACAAACGACTCCGAGATCTTGATCCCGTCCACCGGAAAATGCGAAAGATACTTGAACGAAGAATATCCCTCACCAAAGTCATCCAGCCAAATCTTTACACCGGCATCGCGCAACCGTCCCAACCCGGCTGCTGTCCCATGATCGGAGTCCACAAACACACTCTCGGTAATCTCGAAAATAATATTCGAAGCTTGAATTGGTGGATGATTCAGCAGCTTGTGAAACTGCTTCTCCATCACAAAAGAAGGAAAGTGCCTGCCTGAAATGTTGATGCTCACTGGCACTTGGCGAATCTTCGGCTGCATCGATTGCCAGTATTCAAGCTGTCGCTCCAGCCGCTCGAGACCCTGCATATCCAGCCGCAGCACCAACCCGGAATCTTCTGCCAAAGAAATAAATGAAGCGGGCGAAATCACTCCCAGCCGCGGATGCCGCCACCTCACCAGTGCCTCCAGCAGCTCTACTTTTCCAGTCTCTGGGTGAAACACGGGCTGAAACTCAAAGAAAAACTCATCTAAGTCCAGTGCGCTACTCAAATCAAACTCGAGTGAAGACTGCTCCATCGACTTCCACCCCCGGGACATCGTCGACACCACCAAACCCTCCCGGCGCTGTTTTGCCAACTGCAAAGCTGCATCGGCGTTCCTCAACAACATGTCTACCGTACAATCCATTCCTCGCGGACAAGCAAGTCCCGCCCGCGCGGACACACTGATTTGATTTGCTCCTAAAGTGAAGGGCTCTGCCAGCGCAGCCAGAATGCTCCGCACCAGTTCCTCTACCTTCCCTGTATCTCCCGCACTTCGCACCAGCAGCGCAAATCGATCCGAACCAAAACCCGCCACTCGATCTTCTGTCGGCAGCACAGTCGCAATCCGCCGCTGCACTTCCTCAAGCAACCGGTCCCCCTCGCTGTATCCAAACGAATCGTTCACC
>CAZZGS010000837.1:0-1101 GCA_964653845.1 uncultured Bryobacter sp. | reverse complement strand
CTCCGAAGAACACCACTCGTCAACACAATTCGAAAGCCCCTGACGAAACTCCGCCGCACTCACTCCCTTCGCACCGGCAACTCCTGTAACCTTAGTGACAACGGCTGGCAGCACCAGATCCGTAATATCTTCCGTCAACGACGCAATCAACAACTCCCCCGAAGCGCCTTCAAAGAAAGGATGTACCTTCACGCTCAAACGGCGGTAATCCCCAAATTGGTTCAGCACTCGAAACTCATATTCCTGCGCTGCCCCAGACCGGTCCGCCTCCATCCTCGCTCGCATCATGTCCCGATCCTCTGGATGCACGCGGTCCAGTGCCGCACCAGCCGATTCAAACAGTGCCGCCGGCTCCTGTCCATAAATTCGCTCGTACGCAGGGCTGATATACAGATACCGATCCATCGAGCGAATCGCGAGAATAACGGGTAATCCGGTACTGGCCGTGTCCAGTGCTGGAATCGAAAACGCACTCGGCACTTCCTTGGCCCTCGCCGGGATCCGCAACACCCGAATTGCAGGATTCTCCCCAACATCCCCAGCAAGATTCAGCTGCCCCCGAGCAGCCTGATTCACAACCGTAATCTCGCCATTCTCGTCCAATACGATAACGGCTTCATCAAACTGTTCCATCAGTTCACGAATGGCCGGCCACATCGAAGCACTCCTGGATATCTAATTCTGAATCGTAATATCGAAAGACGCTGTTTCGACTCTTTCCTGTCGCGCAAATTGCAAGATCAAACGATACTCACCGGGCGAAGGAAATCCAAACGGAAAACCGAACTCCGCAGGCACAGCGGCACTGCCAGCCTCTTTCGCATGCGAGGATACTAACACATTGGAACTTAAAGGCAAAAGGTTGCTTTGTGCCATCTCATAGGCCGCCATCGAGATATTCCCACTCGGGTGTATGTGCGAGAACACACTAAAGTCTTTCTTCACGATCGCCATATGCGCCGCCATCCCTAAATACTCCCGCAGATTAGCCGCCGGGTTCCCATCCTTGTCCTGCACCCGAAATCGCAGCGTCACCGCCTGATTCGCCACCACCTTCTCCGGCCGCTCAAACACGACACCCTCAATCGGGCCCGCAAATAC
>CAZZGS010000836.1:0-2554 GCA_964653845.1 uncultured Bryobacter sp. | reverse complement strand
TCGAACCCATCGAGGATCTCCCTCCTCTCCCCGCGCGCCCAAAAGAAGAAGTCTACCCGGTCCTGGTCACTGCGGAAGGCCTCGTCCCCATCAATCTTGAAACGCAGGGGCTTGAGAATCCCGCAGAAGCTAAAATTCCATCCATCACCGGTAAGCCCAAAGCCGACCGCATCTTCCATGAATACGCGCAACGCATCCTGACCAAAGACCAAGACCTGCCGCCAAAGCCAACACAGCCGCAAAAATTTTAGAAAACAAACCCAAATCCAAAACCGTGAGGTACCCAATCGCGACCGGCACCCGACGTGTGCCCGCTCGCAGCCTGTCCATCTTCGGCTTCAGGGAAAATACAAAAATTCCTTTGGATAGGCTGCGACTCTAGGGCTTTGAAAGTGGCGAAAGAGTCTCAGGAGGCGCTGCAGGAGCCATCCAGTCAGCTGTGAAAATATTGCCATCCCGCACGTAAGCAATGTACCGGCCATCCGGCGAAAAGCTCGCCTCACCCACAAACTTGCTCCCCGTCGTCAACTGCACCAACCCGGACCCATCGAGGTTCACCATGAACATCTCGTACTTATCTCCCTGGCAGCTCGGCATGTTCGACGAAAACACGATCCTGCGGTTATCCGGCGTCCATGCCGGATGCAAGGTGCTGCAACCAAAACTCGTGATCTGCTTCTCGTCAAGCCCCTTCAGGTTCATCACATAGATCTCGCTCGGCGTCATCAGCGCACGCCCAAACGCAAGTTCATCCTTCACCTGCTTCTGCGCATCGGCAGTCCGCGCCCGCGAACTCCGAAACACAATCCGCCGCCCGTCATTCGATACATTCGGGTCGCCATCATACCCCGGCGAATGCGTCAATTGCCGCTTGTTCATCCCGTCCCATTCCATCGTCCACACTTCCAGATCCCCGCTCGCCTGGCTCGTGTAAATTATCAGCTTCTCCGACACACTCACGTCGAGCTCGGCGTCATAGCCGGTTGCGCTCGACAGCCGCTGCATCTTGCCCTTCTCGTTGTTCGCGAATATGTTGAACTCCGCCGGCACACTTCCCAGCATCTTCGGCGCACAAGCTTCCCCGGAATCCTGCGTCGAATCATAAACCCAGCTCTTCGCCTTAACCAGCGGTGCCGCAGACCGCACACTACCCTTACCCGAACTCGCCAGCTTCTTCGTCTTCGTCAGCGGGTCCATCCAATACGCCTGCTGACACTTGCCCGTCTCGGTCGACAACACCAGCAAGCTCTTTCCGTCTCCAGCCCAGTGCGGCTTCCGGCTCGTCCCGTCCGTTGTGACCTGTACTACTTTCGCAAGAAAGTCGGTCGATACCGGAATCTGGGCACCAAAACGCCCCGGTGCCTGACCAAACAGGCTACCCGCGAAACACAAAGCGATCCACAACGAAAAACGCATTCTTACCTCAACAAATCTTCGAGCTGCAATTTGCCATCGGTCTTTTGATCCCGATACTTCACAATCACAGGCGTATAAAGGGAGACGCCCCACTCCTTGCCAATGCCTTTCGACACCTGACGCGCGCCAGCCACCACAACAGCTTCTTCCGGAATCACCAGCGGCTCGTCATCCTTCGCCACCAGCACCCGTTCATTTACCAGGTCATAAACCGGGGTCGAGCGGTTCAGAATCACGCCACTGCCCAGCACTGCCCTGCGCTTCACTACCGTGCCTTCATACACACCGCAGTTGCCGCCCACCATCACGTCATCTTCAATAATGACGGGCAGCGCGCCAACAGGTTCCAATACACCGCCAATTTGTGCCGCTGCCGACAGATGGCAGTTCTTGCCGATCTGCGCGCAACTGCCAACCAGCGCATGACTGTCTACCATCGTCCCATCATCGACGTATGCCCCGGCGTTGATGTACATCGGCGGCATGCAGGTCACCCCGCGTCCGACATAACAACCGTCCCGAATGCTCGACCCGCCCGGTACAATCCTCACTCCGCTCTGCGCCGTAAATGCCTTCGCCGGATAGGTCGCCTTGTCAAAGAAAGGCTGCCTCTGGACATCGACACTCATATCGACAATCTGCCCCAGCCGGAACCCGAGTAGGATCCCCTTCTTCACCCAGGAATTCACCCGCCAGCCTGTCGACGTCGACGCGTCCGGTTCTGCCGCACGATACTTGCCCTGGTTCAGTGCCTCCTTAAACTGCTGAAACAAACGCTGCTCGGCTTCACCCAGTTCACTCGCGGCGATCTGAAACGCCGCCTCAATCGCTGTCTGCATTAAAGTCCCACCTGCTTCAAGACACTTTGAATCTTCGCCATACTCGCCTCGGAAGGAGGCACCAGCGGCAGCCGCCATACCGGTTTGCACAGCCCCATCGCCGCCATCGCCGCCTTCACAGGAATCGGATTCGACTCAATGAAGTTCACTTCCATCAAAGGCAGAAACTGCCGCTGGATCGCCCGCGCCGTCGCAAAGTCCTGGTTGAGGCAAGCCTCCGCCAGATTCGCCATCTCCCCCGGAATCTCATTGCCCGCAACCGAAATAATCCCGTGCCCGCCCAGCGCCATCAGCGGAAT
>CAZZGS010000835.1:0-2560 GCA_964653845.1 uncultured Bryobacter sp. | reverse complement strand
GCAGATTACAACGCGGTCCGCCGCCACTTGCCGAAGATCCGTCACCGCAGTCGAAAAATGAAACTCCACCCCATAAGCTTCCTCGAGATAACCAGGCAGCGAAGCGATCGTAAGAGGCGGGTCGACCACCACTTCGTGCGAACTGAACAGCGCCCCGCGCAGTCCTTCCGCGCGCACCGCCGGGCTTTTAGCCAGCGCAACCTCCGCATCCACCCAAGTCGCCCTTCCCGGCTCAAGCTCGGCAAACTCCCGCCCCAAAGCCTCCTCATCGGCGTGATAAGCCAAGTGCAATGACCCATCCGGAAAGTAAGGCAACCTTGCCGCCTTAAGCACCTCCAGCCACAACCTCCGGCTCAGCATCGCCATCTCCGTCATCCGCCCCGAAGGTTGCCCAATCGGCCAAAGCATTCCAAAATTGCGCACCGAAGCCCCCCTAGCCTTGGGCGAACGCTCAAACACACGAACCCGATACCCACGCTTGGCATACGCATACGCGTGAGCCAAACCAATCACACCCGCTCCGACAATCGAGACTGACTTCAACGCTTCCTCCATTGACTACTCAAAGCAAGGCCACCCATCACCGAGGCGCCACTCAGAGTAAAGAATAAGGCATCCCAACCAAAATGGCTTGAGATGAACGAAACAAAAAACGGCGACAACACCTGCCCCACCGAACCTACGCCATTCACAAATCCTCCCGCCCGCGCCACGGCTTCCACCGGCACCGCTTCCTGCGTCCCCGACCCGGCCATCAAAGTATCCGGCCCAAACGTGAACGCCCCGATCAACGCAATCGCCGTCAGGTTCCCCATCAACCCAAGCCGGCTCATCCATGGATAAAGCGCACACAGCACCGCCAATCCAAACATCATCACCGCCCCCACCGGAAATCGGTGCCCTCGCGTCGCATGTTCAGAGACATATCCAGCCAATAGCACTCCCGCAAAACCCAGCACCTCATAAATCGATGACGCATATCCTGCATCGATCGGTGAATATCCAAGCCGCTCGGTCATGTACAGCGGCAGCCAGAACAGAAACGAATAGCGCGTCATTTTCACGAAGAAATACATTGTTGCAATCGCCACCAACTTCGGATTCAGAACAAGCGGGATCCGAACCGCCCCGGACGCTCGAAACTGCCCTGTATACCGGTCCTTGGAAAAAATCGCAAATACAATCGCCACTGCCGTCAAACCCAGCGAAGGGATCCATGCCGCCCGCATCCAGCCCCCGCTCGCCGCCGCCGCAGCTACATTCGTCGCGATAAAACCGCCCGCCACCAGATGCGTCCCCCACCACGCCATAATCACGCCACGGTTTGCATCGGGAAACCACTCCCGCGACATCTTCAGCACTCCAGGCCAGCCTGCCGCCTGCAACACGCCATTCGCTCCCTGCGAGATCGCCAATGGAAACCCCGAACCAGTCGCCGCAGAAGCAATTGCCGACCCGATCGCCCCAAGGGTCACGACGATTCGTGCCCCGAATCGGTCGGCTAGAAATCCCATCAAGAACTGCCCAATTGAATATCCCGCACTATACAAAAAAAGCACCGTCGCCAGCGAGTCCGAAGTGTATCCTTGCTCCGTCTTAAGAAAGGGCATGAGCACACTGAAGTTCTTGCGGCATAGATAGAATGCGCAATACATCAGCCAGGTCAGTCCAAAGATTCGGGGAAACACGAAATTACCAAGCGTACCGTCGAGATGTGTCAGATCAATGAAAATCCAGTCAATTCTCTCCGCCGTCGTCATCGAAGTTTCATCTCCCTCTGGGATACTGTGAACTCGTGAGTTCTCATTCCACCGCAGCGGTATTTCACTCCTCGCATCAGCCGCTCACGCTCGAACACTTTCAGCTGCCTACCCTGGCTCAAGGCGAAGCCTTGGTTCGCATCCGTTGCGCAACCATCTGTGGGAGCGACTTGCACACCATCTTTGGCCGCCGTGCGGAACCCACCCCGTGCATCCTCGGTCACGAAATGGTCGCCAACCTGATCGAAGCTAATCAAGTGACCGATTACTACGGCAACCCGATCCCGCTCGGCACCCGCATCACCTGGTCCATGCTCTTGAGCTGCAACCACTGCTTCTTCTGCAAACTCGGCCTCCCATCCAAGTGCGAGCAAATCTTCAAATTCGGTCACCAGCAACTCGCCTCCCACCACCCTTTAAGCGGAGCCTTCGCCGAACATTGCCACCTTCCTTCAGGCACCGCCATCTTCCTGGTCCCTGACAACATCCCCGATGAAGTCGCCGCTTGCGCCAATTGCGCCACCTCGACCGTAGCCGCCGTCCTCCGCCACGCTGGCCTCGTCTCGGGGCTAAACGTAGTCGTAATGGGCGCAGGCATGTTGGGGTTAACCGCCTGCGCCATGGCCAGTTGGGCAGGCGCAGCCTCGGTAGTCGTCATCGACCCCAACCACCATCGCCTTGCCCTCGCCCCTCAATTCGGTGCAACCCTCGAAAACAAACCCAATCCAGGCTTCGACCTCGCCCTGGAATTTGCAGGAACACCCCAAGCCTGCGAACAAGCTCTCAACTCTCTACGACCC
>CAZZGS010000834.1:0-2567 GCA_964653845.1 uncultured Bryobacter sp. | reverse complement strand
GCCGCTGGTGGAGCGTTCGCTACAGACCCTCGAACGTCGTGGTGTGCAGGCTCAACTGGGCTTGCTCAAGAGCACAATGATGCAACTGGATCCTACGTTCCATGAGCGTGGATTTGGTGCATCGAGCTTCAGCGACTTCATCGACAAGCTAAGCAAGGCTGAACTGATCGACGTGCAGGGCAGTGGTGGCAAGCTGACGATTGAACGCAGAGGCGGGGCCAATGCCCGGCCGTTGCCGGAACCGGATGAAGCATTGCCGCTCTTGCGCGACGCACTCGAAGCTCATCGCTACGAGATGGAAATGGGCGACGGCGTCGAGCCGGTCGACCTGGCCCAGTGGATGGTGGCAGAACATGCGGGCTTTGATGCCCACAACTATGGTTTCCCTGGATTCCATGAGTTCATGGTCTTCGCCGAGAAGCGCGGCGTGGTCAAGGTGAAGAAGGATGAAGAGCGCGGAGTCGTGATTTATCTCGGCCGTGAGTTCTTCCCACCTCCTGCACCAAAGGTGAAGAAGGAAGAGGAGTTCTACAGCGAATACGATGAAGTGCAGCCTTATGTCGAAGGCCAGCCCAGCATCGCTGAGCCGAATCCTCCTCCCGCTAAAGCCAAGAAGGCCGTTCGGGCACGCAAGTCGACTTCGACTATAGCCAAGAAGACCTCCTCGGCAGCACCTCGCACCCGCCGGAAGAAGATCGACTAGCATGATCGAACGGCTATTTCCTCCCGGAGTACCTAGCCCGAAGAACCCCTACTCGCCAGCCGTAAAGGCTGGCGGGTTCATTTTTGTATCTGGCCAGATCCCTATGGAAGCGGCTACGAACGAGATGAGCTATGGGGATATCCAGCACGAGACCCGAGTGACGCTGACCAACATCCAGCGCATTCTCGAAGGCTCGGGATCTTCTTTGGCAGATGTAGTGAAAGTGAATGTCTACCTTGCCGATGAGCGAGACTTTGCCCTGATGAACGAGATCTACATCGAGTTTTTTGGCAAAGACCGTCCGGCACGGACCACGATCGGTTGTAAGTTTGCGAACCCGACGATGAAAGTCGAAATCGACTGCATCGCCTATACGGGTTAAGAGCGCAGTTCTACGATAGTGGCACCAGTGCCACCTTCGACTGGAGTTGCAATGTACCAACGGGCCACATGGGGATGCTTAGTCAGCATCTGCTGTATGGCCTTTTTTAGTACCCCAAAGCCGTGGCCGTGGATGATGCGGATACGAGAGATGGAGCCGAGGCTGGCGCGGTCGAGGAAACGATCGACATTATCGAGAGCCTCGTCTGAGGTTTGACCTATGACGTTGAGTTCTTTGGTGGGAGTGTCCCAAGTGGGGCCGGGCTCAAAACGGACGTTGCTGGGGAGTTTTTTGGCGGCGGCGGCTTCAGTGAGCACTTCGAGGATCTCTTCTCGCGGAATCTTCATCTTGAGAAAGCCGGCCTGGACTTCGATGTGGCCGTTGTCGTGGATGCGCAGCACTTGAGCCGGCTCGCGTACGTTCTCGACGCGGACCTTGGAACCTACGATGAGTTTGGGGCCGGTGGGGGCAGCGGCTTGACCTTCGGGGCGGACAGCGGCCTGCACTTCAGCCTGGAATTCGCGCTTGAATTTGGCAGCTTTTAATTGGGCCTGGTCCGCAGCTTTGCGGGCATCGGCCCCGGACTTGATGTCATCGATTGTGGCTCGGGAATTGCGTTCGAACTCGCTTAAGAGCTTGGAGGTTTTGGCTTCGAATTCGCGGATGCGCTGGGCATCGCGTTTGTCGAAGCGGTCTTGCAGTTCGCGCTCGCGGGCATTGAGTTCGGCGTTCTTCAGGATCCAGCTTTTCTCGATGGCGGTGGCGGATTCGAGTTTCTGGTTGAGCTCTGCGAGGAAGCGGGCGATGTCCTGATCGCGCGTCGTCATCGAGGCGCGGGCTTGTGTGATGACTTCTTCGAGGATGCCGAAGCGTGCGGCAGTGTCGAGACCTGCGGACTTTCCGGGTGCGCCTACTCGCAGCTCGAAGGTAGGCAACAGGGTTGCGTCGTCGAAGCCCATTGAGGCGCTGAGGACACCTTCGTGATTGACGCCATAGATCTTGAGGGCGAGCAAGTGAGTGGAGGCAAGAGTGAAGCAGCCGTCGCGATGGAAGCGGTCGACTATGGCGACGCCGAGGGCTCCGCCTTCTTCAGGGTCTGTCGAGCGGCCGATTTCGTCGAGGATAACGAGGCTGGAGGGGGTGGCCTGGTCTAGCAGCTCCGCTACGTGTCGCATGTGGGAGCTGAAGCTGGAGAGGCTGGTTTCAATCGACTGGCTATCGCCGATGTCGGCGAGGACCTGGTCGAAGATCGGCAGGGTTGCTTCCATGGCCGGAACGGGCAGGGCGCTTTGGGCCATTAGGCACAAGAGGCCGACGGTCTTCATCGCGACTGTTTTGCCACCCGTGTTTGGGCCACTGATGAGAAGGGTTCGTTTGATTTCGTCGAGGTCGAGATCCAGCGGGACTGCGCTTTGGCGCTTGCGGCGGAGGACGTCGGTGAGAAGCGGATGGCGGGCTTGCTTGAAGTGTAGACGTGTCGAA
>CAZZGS010000833.1:1847-2569 GCA_964653845.1 uncultured Bryobacter sp. | reverse complement strand
GCCGAAGCTCCTGCTCGCCTGCATGAAGACCGGGCGGTTCGGCGTCATGATTGCGCGCGGAGACCTGGCGATCGAGTGCGGCTACGAGCGCATGGCAGAAGTGCAGGAGGAGATCCTCTGGATTTCCGAAGCGGCCCACGCACCGGTCATTTGGGGCACACAAGTCTTGGAATCATTGGCGAAGTTGGGCGTGCCGTCGCGCGCGGAAGTGACCGATGCCGCGATGTCCGAACGTGTGATGCTGAACAAGGGCCCGTACATGCGCGATGCCGTCCGGACGCTGGATGATATCTTGACGCGGATGCAAGCGCATCAAACCAAGAAGCGGGCCATGCTCCGTCCGCTACGGTTAGCGCAGGCCATGTTCGGCACCGGACCGGCATCGCTGCCCACAGAAGCGTGACAGGGTGGACACACTACACTCCTGCGCGTCGGACTGCTGACGTTGCCGATCATGGCCTGGAATGTCGTCTGCACTCGATACCTGCCGCCACCCTTTGCGTCCGCGGCATTCAACCCCGCTGCTCGGGCTCCACGCTCTCGGTTCCACCGGCGACCGCTTTTGGTAGTGGGTCAGTTTGAAAACCCGAAAATAAATTAGCCGACGGGTTCATGCGAAGATGAGGACATGCCTAGCCCCTCAAGCAAGCCCAAACGAGAAGGCACCACGCACGACTTCACCACGATCGCCCGTCGGCTAATTTATTTTCGGGTTTTCAAAC